>JAXDPR010000343.1:0-2814 GCA_034668265.1 Sphingomonadales bacterium | reverse complement strand
CGATGTTCGCGGCCAATATGACAAGTGTCACTTCGCTTCAGTGACGTTCTGCACTGCCGGGAGCGCGTGGGCGAGGGCATGCTCTTCCTAGAGCGCGAGAGAGTCCGAGAGGCGCGAGGAGAGAGCGATGGCGACACTGATGGAGAAGTCTGCTGCGCCGGAGAACTGTGAGGCCGGTGCGCTTGAAGAGCGCGGAGCGGCACGGCCGGTGGCGAGGCTGACGGGCGTGATCAAGCGATACGGGGCGACGACGGCGCTCGATGGGCTGGATCTTTCGTTGCATGCGGGAGAGATCGTCGCGCTGCTGGGACCGAATGGCGCGGGCAAATCGACGGCGGTGCGGCTGATGCTGGGACTGGCTGCTCCAACGAGTGGGCTGGTGCGGATCTTCGGCGGCGATCCGCGCGATGCGACGGCGCGGACGCGCGTGGGCGCGATGCTGCAGGTGGCGCGCATGGTGGAGACGCTGCGGGTGCGGGAGCATCTGGATCTGTTTCGCAGCTATTATCCGAGGCCCCTCGCGGTTGCAGAGATTGTGGGCTTCGCACAGCTCGAGGGCATCGAGAATCGGCTGTTCGGGCAGTTGAGCGGCGGGCAGAAACAGCGCGTGCTGTTCGCGCTGGCGCTGTGCGGCGATCCGGATCTGATCTTTCTCGACGAGCCCACGGTCGGGATGGACATCGAGGCGCGGCGCGGGCTGTGGCAGCAGATTCGGCAGCTGAAGGCACGGGGAAAGACGGTGCTGTTGACCACGCACTATCTCGAAGAGGCGGATGCGCTGGCGGATCGCGTGGTGGTGATCAACAAGGGGCGCGTGGTCAGCGCGGGCACTCCGGCGGAGATCAAGCGGATGAGCGGCGGTCGCAGGATTCGTTGCCAGACGACGCTGTCGATTGCAGAGTTGGAGGCGATGGACGGCGTGGCAAGCGTCGAGATCGCCGATGGATTTGTAACCGTGACGGCGCATACCGCGGAGAATGTAGTGCGCGATATGCTGCTGCGGGACGCGGCGCTGCGTGGGCTGGAGATTGCCAGCCCGGCGCTTGAGGATGCGTTTCTTGCGTTGACGAAGAACTGATCGAACGATCTCGGAAAGTTACAAATTGTTTTGGGTTCGTAAATACAGGTTCAGGAGAGAGTGATGTCTACGACTGCAATTGCTTACACATCCGGAGCGGGTCATGCGCTTGCCATCTATCGCAAGGAGACGAAGTACGAGTTTTTGAAGCTGCTGCGCGCGAAGTCATTTTCGCTTGCGATCATCGGGTTTCCGTTGATGTTCTATGCGCTGTTCGGATTGACGAACCGGCATGAGTCCCAGGGCGGGGTGTACATCGCGAAGTACCTGCTGGGCGGCTATGCGTGCTTCGGGTTGATTGGAGCGGCGCTATTCGCCATCGGCGTGGGGCTGGCGTCGGAGCTGCACTCGGGATGGCTGGAGTTGAAGCGCGCGAGCCCAATGCCGGCGCCGGCGTATCTGTTCGCCAAGTGCGCGGCGGCGGTGGCGTTCGGCGTGATCATCGTATCCATCCTGACCGGCGTGGGGATCGCGTTTGGTGGCGTGTCGCTGACGGCGCTCGAGATGGTGAAGATGCTGGGCATGACGGTGGCGGGCTCGGTGAGCTTTGCGAGTCTCGGGCTGCTGCTGGCGCTGCTGGTGCCGGCCAATGCGGCGCCGGGAGTCGTGAACCTGATTTATCTGCCGATGTCGTATCTGAGCGGGCTGTGGATGCCGATCCGCTTCATGCCGCACTGGTTGCAGCAGATTGCGCCCGCGCTGCCGACGTATCATCTGGCGCAGCTGATGCTGAGCGTCTTCGGGTACCAGGAGGCGGGATCGTCGTTGACGCGGCACTGGAACGCGCTGATTGGATTTACGCTGCTGACGCTGGGAGTGAGCTGGATGGTCTTTCAGCGCAAGGAGCGGGACGCGTAAGAGCGGCCAAGCGGTACACTGCGGGAACAGAACCTCCGGGGCGGATTATGCGGTTTTACAACATCACGATCAAGTCGGATGCGCGAAGATGGGTGCGCTTTCTTCCCCCCATCTCGCGCCCCGCACCGTCTGCGTATCTCTGGCTGGCGTACTCGATCTTCTTCTTCCTCGAGCCGATCTACCGCCATCAGGCGCGGTATTGGATGGAATGCCTGGGCGTCTTCGCGGTCTTTCTTGTGCTGTATGTGGGCATGGATGTGATCGAGAGCATACGGTTCCGGCTCGGGATTGTGGGCGGCTTCGCCGTGCTGGGGATGGCGGCGCTTCCGCTCAATCCGGGAGCGTCGGCCTTCTTTATCTATGCGGCGGCGTTCCTGCCGTTTTTGGTCGCTTCGATGCCCGCGGTTGTGGCCTTCACGGCGATCGATTGCGCGCTGCTGATGGGCGAAGCCTTGTTGCTCCACAAGGCATTGCTGGACTATTCCATTCCGGTGTTCTTCCTGGTGCTCACTGCGATCACGAACAGCTTCATCGCGCGGCAGACACAGATGAATGGCAAGCTGCGGATGGCGCAGGAGGAGATCGAGGAGTTGGCCGCGGTGGCGGAGCGGGAGCGCATTGCGCGCGACCTGCATGACGTTCTGGGACACACGCTGTCGGTGATCGTGCTGAAGGCGGAGCTGGCGGGCAAGCTGATGGAGCGGGATGCGAAGCGCGCGGCGGCGGAGATTGCGGATGTGGAGGCGACGGCGCGGACGGCTCTGGCGGAGGTGCGCGAGGCGATCGGCGGGTATCGCGCGAAGGGACTGGGCGCGGAGCTGGAACTGGCCAGGAAGACGCTGGACGCAGCAGGTGTGACACTGGTGTGCGAGGCGGAG
>JAXDPR010000342.1:0-2811 GCA_034668265.1 Sphingomonadales bacterium | reverse complement strand
CGAGATAAACGTGGCCCAAGCCACGGGGCTCTGTGGCGGCAGGGTCGTCCGCAATTTTTTGAAGCCACCCGCATCGAGCAGCCGCTTGCAGTTTGGCAGCAGCCCCTGGCTCGCGTAGAGGTGCAGCAGCGTCGGGTCCATCCCGTCCGCACCGACGACGGCGACCTTCGGAATGCCGCGCATGGCGCCGCCGCGGACGATGCCCGGGAAGGCCAGTGCGCCGCCGACCAGCCCGCAGAATTTCCGGCGGCTGAGTTTGGAGCGATGGTCGTTCGGCATGCGTTTCAGGAAGTGGGCTGGTTTGTTGTGCGGCAGACTTTGCCGTCCATGTGCGCGGGCACCGGCACGCCAAACAGGTCGAGCACTGTGGGCGCCATGTCAACCAGCCCAACGCCGGCCGACAGATCGAGCTTCCGGTTGCAGAGGAAAATGCCCGGCACCAGCGAGCGATCCACGCAATGGTCGCCGCCCCAGCTCCTCGTGTTGTCGGAGAAAACTTCCTTCTCGAGTTCACCGATCGCGGCCTTCCACGAAAAGCGATACCCTTCCGCGAAACCGACGACGAGATCCGGGCCGCTGCGCGCATACGGCCCCTTGTAAACGACGGACGCATCGTGAACGGCATGGACCGGCCGGCGCCCGGTCACCGGATCGACGAGGCTCATCAGCCGCTGCGTGATCTCCGCCTTGATGCGCGCTTCCTCTGCCGGCTCCACGCTCCCCTTGGACTCGCGCCCTTTGAGATTCAGATAAATGCCGGCGAGACCGAACGAGTACGCCGAGGTCGCGGACCAGTCGATTCCCTGCAAGTAGCGGCCCGCGCTTCCGCCTTCCACGGTTTTCAAAAAGCCCTGTTGCTCAAACCACGTGTTCAGATTCACACCGCGGTCGAATGACGAGAAGCCGTGGTCCGAGAGCACGAGCAGCACGTCGCGTTTGCCGGTTTGTTTCGCCGTCCTGCCCACCAGCGCATCCATCCGCTCATACATGTCGTCGAGAATCGCGTTCGGCGCAGTCGGATCGGTCGGCGTGCCGGGAGCGGCGTCGCGGGAACGCATGAACATGTGCTGCATCCGATCCGGCGTGTCGAAGACACACGCGCAAAGTCCGGTGCGCGTCGTGCGCAGCGCGCCGAGGAACATGCGCTCGCGCTCCTCGTGAATGTCGTACGCCTGATCGAGAAATCCTTTGTCGTCGATGATGCCTTCCGTGTGCGCCCACGTGTCTTCCGCGAGGCCGAGCGTCGCGTACGGTCCGTGCAGCTTGGCGAGGTAGATGGAATAATAGTCCGGGTGTGAAACGGGCAGCGCGGGCTTTTCCGGATCGATGTTCAGCGGCGTGACGTAGAGGCGGAAGGGCGATTCGCCGACGAGCAGCAGCCGGCAAATCCCGTGGATCGTACGAAACATCCCCGCGCGGAAACTGACGCGCAGCCACTCAGAATACGTTCCCTTTTTCAAAATGACGCGCTGCTTTCCGAGGCGCACTTCCACACCGCCGCCCTTCCCTTTGCGGCGCACAAAAAGCGGCACCGTGAGCGCGGGCGCACCGGCCTTCGCCGCGGGAGGACCGGTGAGGACTGCGTGCATGACGTCCCCTTCGAATTTCACCGGCACGACCTCGCCGCCCTCGAAGATTTCCTCGGCGCGCGGCGTCTCCGCAAAGCACGTGAACGTGCCCTGCGATCCGCGCAGGTCTGGCACGCACATGCCCGAGAGCAGGACGCCGTTGAATTTCTCCGGCGGAAACGTGATGGGCACGCGCAGCACCGTGCTGAACACGCCGTGCTCGCCGAGGATGTTCCAAAACGGCACGCTCTTGCGCAGGAGCTTCATCACAGCGCGGCCCTTGGAATCCGTTCGGATCACGGACGACGACAGTTCGGGCAGATACGACTGCAGGTTGCGGTTGAGAAAATCGAAGATGTTGTGCTTGCCGGGATTCGTCCCCGTCATGAACGACGACCACGCCGCCGGCGAGATCGGCGGGCAGCTCGATTCGATCCGGCTGTAGCAGCCCGACTCCGCGAGTTGCGCCATGTGCGGCAGCCTTCCCTCGCGCATCAGCCGCTCGACACGCCGAGGATCCATTCCGTCCAGGCCGAGGATGATCACGCGCCGCACGTCCGTCTTCCGCCGTTTGTGCTTCCGCCGAAAGATCGCGCCGAGCACGAGGCGGAACGGCCACGTCGCGATGCTGACGAACACCAGTACCAGCGCCGAAAGCAGGACGAGGACCGAACCGACGAAGGTGAACCCCGCGCCCGGCCCGATGTATGCGACGATGTCCGTCGCCAGGAGCGGCAGATCAGGCGTTGCCATCACCGGCGCTAGCGATTCGGCCGAGGCGCTGGCTTTGCGTCAGGGAGCGGCGTGAGCGTGCGCCCCTTGAAAGCCGGATAGTCCATGGGGAAACGCTCGGCGCGAAACAGGCCGCCGTGTCGCGCAGCTTCCGACCCGTCGGGCGAACTCGGCAGGGATTCCTCGAACGCAATCTTGCCATCTCCATTCTTGTCGAGCTTTGCCAGCGAAGCGGAAGCAGCGGCGATCTCTTTCGCATCGATGATGCCGTCGCCATTCGTGTCCAATGCGACGACAATCGGTGGCATGGGCGGAGGCGTGTTTGTCCGGCTCCCGATGCCGGGGAGATATTCGTCGGGAGTGAGCTTGCCATCGCCGTTCCGGTCGAGTTTCAGCAGCAGCTCCGGAGCGCGCGCGATGGCAGCAGCGGAGATCATCCCGTCTCGATCCGGTCCGAAAACCGTGACGATCGGAGGCAGCGGTGGCGCAATGCCGGGACCTCCCGGACCAC
>JAXDPR010000341.1:0-2771 GCA_034668265.1 Sphingomonadales bacterium | reverse complement strand
TCAGCGACGGAAGGCGACAGATGGCCACGCGACAGACAGGCGCTTACCGCACTTAGCCGAGCCGTCCGCAATTGATGACCATCGGCGGTAATCCACGTCGGCAGGACGCCGCGTTCATCGTGGGGGGTCTACGCTGGCGATGGCGCCGGGGCATGCGCCGCGCGCGCCCCAGACAAGATGAGACAGACGGGCGTCGATGAATACCGCCTAAAAACTCTGTGGCCTGCGCAGCATCGGACAGACCGGTACGGCTCCGGAAATGCCCAGCACGTGGCAGGATGACACTGAAGGCGATGGTTATCACGGTGATGACCTGATCTTCGGCAGAACGCGTGACGGTGGCCAATCGGTGCCGAGCGACGCGACTGGCGTGGGAGAAGCTGTTGAAAAGCCATACCCAGAATAAGAGTTGATCAGGTTGGGAAATCTGTCCGCCACGACAGATGGCACTTCGAGGCTTGGGATGTGCGTTGGACGGAATGCTGACGATCAGCCATGACGCAGTTCAACCGTGTGCTGGCGAAGGGGGGACAGGCGACCGTGGCTGGACGCTGTGTAGGGTCGCCTCACCCGGCGACCAGCGTTGCTGGTTCCCCCAGCGACCGCGCATCTGCTGCGTTCTGACGGCATCCAGCGACCTGTCAGATGCCGCCATCGCAGCTTGAAGCGTTAACCTGTTGGCTTCCATTCTTGCAGCGGACGCTTTGACACGTGCAATATTTGCTGCGTGTTCGTCCATTACCCGAGTGGCTTCAATGCGGAGTGCCTCCAAAGTGAATGGCTTCGGTAAATATGTATAGCCGAATTGATGTAATTTGAGGTTGAACTCGGGACTTCCGGAGATAAGCAGCACAGGCGTATTACCATTAGCTGCAAGCGCCGCAAGATCAAGCCCTGATACCTCTCCCAACGGAACGTCAATTAGAGCAAAATCGTAGCGCCCACGCGCCAGCTTCAGCGCTCCGGCCGGTCCAGAATGTGCGCATTCCACCACCATGCCCAAATCGTCCCGAAAATACTCGGCGATCAGATTGCAAATTGACGGCTTATCATTCACCACGAGAACATTTCCCACAACGTGTTCCTCGTCTTGACTACGGAAACTTTCCGACACGCTATCCACCCGAGGGAGCCGAGCGAAAGCAACCAAAAGTTGAATGCTTTTAACACCTTACCCGCATTTCGAGCGGCATGCCGCAAAGTGCTGTTATCATTGATCAATTCCTATCGGACTCCCCTCCGGAGGTTGCAAATTTAATTTGGGGGATGCAGCGGACATAGGCCCGAGCCATGCTTGTTGTTGCAGGTTACCAGCGCTCCACTGTTCCGGCCGGCCAAGAGGATTTCGATACCGAATACAATAGTCTTCGCTACGTGGTTGACTTGCACTCCAAGCGATCCATTTCCGATCCGAGGGCGGCAATCGGAGCGGTCCCAGGCGCCGTTCGCGGAAATCATGCTTGAGAGACTAACCACGGCTGATGCGCCACCTGAACAGCCGCAGACGAGACCTATCGTTCCGCTTGGCGATCGAGCACACGCGCAGACCCAGGAGATCGACGGTGGCAGCACATGCAGCCACGCGCCTATCCTGCCAGCCGCCACATGCAGGTCCCGGCTACCGAATCCTGAATACCGTATCGAGGTGATCGCGACCCCCCGCCGGCTATTCAGCCCAATCGGCCGTCCGACCTGCCCCAGGCTGGCGACATAGAAGTTGTGCGCCTCGGCGATCTTCAGCATGACGGTCGCAACGCCCACAGGCGGCAGCAGTAATCCGACCAGTCCAGCTACACTCGAAGAGTGATAATTCGGCCATTGTCGCCACGCTCAGGTCGCTTGGACGGTAGCCGGCGGTGCTTCCATGCGTGATCAAAGCGAGCATTCACCTGAAAATCGCGCGGAAGTTCGAAGCAGAAGCTCGAACCACACATTTAGATGAATGGTCGAACCTTATTACCGTTTCCCCGTTCTGCATGCATCCGACATTACAAGTCCAGGTGAAAGCCAACCGTGAATAGCAAATACAGCCGGCGGAGACGCAACTACTGCGTCGGCTTGGACGCTTAGCAGGAGGTCTTCATGGCGTCGAAGATGGCGAAATTCCTACTTATCGGGTTTCTCTCCCTCAGTGTAGTGGCCTGCGGTCGCACACCCGGTACCAGGGCGGTCACAGGCGGGTTGTTGGGTGCGGGCGGTGGGGCTGCGGTGGGCAGTGCTACGGGGCTTGGCGCCGGAACCGGCGCCTTGATCGGTGGAGGAGCGGGCGCCGCAGGCGGCGCGCTTACGGCCCCACGGCGATAGCGTTCATGATGAGAGCGGCGCCAAGGCTGCTGCTAAACTACCACCATAGCATCCCGACTATCGGCAGGTCGGACTGCAACGGGTCCGCGACTTCACCCTTGTGGTGCGCTGGGACCGTCCAGATGCCGGCCCGCCGGACACAATGACGTTCTTCACCTGTCCGGAAGCGCGCGGCCCTAACGCTGATGCACCCTGCCATGAGGTTGACGGTAAGAGCCTTAGTCCTGCTGCTGTCGCTCATGGTTTGCGCAGGCTGCGAACGCACCGGGTTTTGTACACCGTGCGATCAAACCCTTTCGCAGATGGATAATTTCTTTGATAGGCGAAACGGCGGCGGCGTCTATGCTGAGCCGGCAAGAACTCCGGTCGAATACGGGCCAGGATACGCGCCCGCGTATCCGCCTTACGATCCTACGCCGCCCATTACCGATAGGGCGTCCGCCACGCCGACCTCCGCCAATCATCTC
>JAXDPR010000340.1:0-2968 GCA_034668265.1 Sphingomonadales bacterium | reverse complement strand
ATCGGCGAGGTCATGCTCATGGTGGTCACGGCCGTGCAGCTTCAGCACGACGTGCCCTCCGTCGAAGCGCGGTTCGACAACTCGTGGTCCGACATGTGCCGGACCAAACCGTCGAGCAGACTCACCTGCCGCAGCGCCTGGTTCATGGCCCGGGTTCTGCGCACGAGAGATCGGACGTGGTCGACCAGTTCGACGCCCGAGCACGGTCGTACGAGGAAGTCGTCGGCGCCGTAGAAGAGCATCGAGCGGCGCACCTCGGAGGACGCATCGCCCGAGACCGCGAGCACGCTCGTCACCGAACGCGACGGGATGTCGGTCGACAGCGCCCGCAGCATCGCGAGCCCGTCGAAGTCGGGCATGTGGACGTCGAGGAGAAGTACGGCCGGCGGCCGTCGCCGCATAGCGGCGAGCGCCATTCGGCCGCCGGCCGCGGCATCCACGCGCCAGAAACCGGCGCGCTCGAGCAGTCCGACCATGAGGAGCCGAGCCGAGGGATCGTCGTCGGCGATCAGGACCCGGGCATCTTCGACGGCGGACGCATGCGCGGACGGGGATAGCGGGGCGACTGGGCTCGTTTGCGGTTCACCGGTCAACAGTTGCGTGGCGGTCATGTCTGTCCCTCCCGAACGTGATGGGTCGTTCCGGAAGAGATATCGACGGACCCGAGGCTGCGGATCGAGCTACGCCGGGTCAACTCGGGCGGAGGGAGTTGATCGGCGTTGGGCGGGCGTTGCTCGAGCTGCGAGGCCGCGCCGTCGATCACCTGCGTTGAGCACCCGAGGAGGAAACCCATGCTCCGGACGGCGGCAGCGCAACAGCATCCCAGGCTCGATCGGACGCCACGCAGTGGACACGTGGCGATGAGCCTGCACGAGGTCACAAGGAGGTCGAACTCCCCTGCGATCCGGCCCGCCGCTCAGGGTTCGAACACGTACCCGACCCCCCTCACGGTACGTATCCACCTCGGGTGCTCCCTATCGTCCTCGAGCCGGGCGCGCACGCGCCGGACATGTTCGGTCACGGTGGCGAGGTCCTGCCATCCGGGCATCGAACGCCACACGTGCTCGAGGAGCTCCTCGCGGGAAAAGACGCGCCGAGGCGCGGCCGCGAGGAACGCGAAGAGGTCGTACTCCTTCGCGCGCAGCTCGACCAGCTCGCCCCGCTTGTACACCTCGCGGCGCGAAAGATCGAAGGTGAGCTCACCGAAGTCGACCCGGGGACCCGAGTCGTCGTGGGCTCGGCGCAACACCGCCCGCACACGCGACGCGAGCTCCCGTGGCGAGAACGGTTTCACGACGTAGTCGTCGGCGCCGAGCTCGAGGCCGAGCACGCGATCGATCTCGTCGATCCGTCCACTCAACAAGATCACGGGCAACCGCGAGGTGTCGCGTACCCGGTGGAGTACGTCGAAGCCGGATGCGTTGGGCAGGTTCACGTCGAGAATCAGGAGGTCGGGAACGAAGCGCTCGACCGCGTCGAGCGCTTCGTTCCCGTCGCCCGCTTCTGCGACGTCGAAACCCTCGCGTTCGAGACCGTCGCGCACCAGACCGCGGACCACCTCGTCGTCGTCGACGACGAGAACCCGCACCGAAGTCGGAGCGGCCGTGACTGCTTCACTGTGTTCCGCTTGCATCCGGGGCCAATCTCCGATGACCAATCGCCCATGAGTCGCGGCAGTCTGGTCATCGGCGCCGGCGAGCGGGATCGTGAGGCCGCGATCTGGGCGCCCCCGTCCGGTGTCCCATATCCGACATTTGTGCGCCGCTTCAGTGTCCGGACGCACGATGCCGATGTCTCCGGACACGCCCGAATGGGCGAGACACCCGAGGAGGTCAGGTGGCTGACCGCATGCTCTTAGCCGTCCCACGCGGCATCCCGACGCCGCACAAGCGTTCGCGCCCGGCCCGGCCCGCGATCGTCGGACGGGGAATCCTGCCCCTCGTCCTGGTCGGCCTCGTCCTGGTCGGCCTCGTTCTGGTCGGGTCGCCTGGTCGCGCCGGAGCCGCGGTGCTGGGCTTCGGCATGTCACCCGCGTCGGGCCCGGCCGGCACCATCGTGCAGGTGAGCGGCACCGGTTGCGCGCCGGCCATCACGCTTTCGCCGACGGAGGACCATGTCAAGGTCTCGTCGACGACGCTCGCACTCTCGACGGATATCGCGGTTGCGGCCAACGGTTCGTGGCACGGCACCTTCGCGGTGCCGGCGAACGCGCCCGCGCTTCCCGGACTCGTCACCGCGCTCTGTTTCACGAACGGGCTGCCGTCGTTGACGACGATCTACACGCCGCGGACCTTCACCGTGACCGGCCCGCTCCTTCCGACGACGCCGGTGACCACTCCGACGGTACCGACGACACCGACGACCGAGACCGCGCAGCACACGACCACGACGACGACCGGGTCGTTCGTCACCCCCACGACGCCGGGCGCCACGACGGTGACACCCGGGACGGGCCCGGGCGCGACCGGCGGCGGACCTGGCCGCGGTGGCGGCGGTCGACCGGGCGCAGGGAACGTCGGCGGAGGCGGCCCCACAGGTGGTGGCGGCAATTCCCACTCGGTCCCGGGCCGGGGCACGAGCGGATCGTCTCCCGCCGTCGACGGGCGGGCGGCGACGGCAGCCGCGCTCGAGAACCCGGAGCTGGCGTCGAGCAATACGGGCCCGGGACACAGTTCCTCGGCGTGGATCTTCTGGCTGGTGTTGCTGGCCCTCGTGATCGGAGCGGGACTCCTTTTGCGGTGGTGGCACGGGCGCGAGCCGCTCGATGCGGTGGCGACCGACGCTGCCACCGACGTCTCGTGACGAAGTCGCACGCCCTCGGGATGCGGATGACGCGCGCCTGCGTCACGGTCGCCGCGATCGGTTTGGTGCTCACCGCCTCGTGCTTCGTCGTCGCGCGCGATGTCGAAAACCGGCTGAACCACCAGCGAGTCGTTCGGCCCGCCGACGCCGCGCTGCTCGGCGTCCA
>JAXDPR010000339.1:0-2545 GCA_034668265.1 Sphingomonadales bacterium | reverse complement strand
CGAGTTCCGGACTCAGGCGGACGCGATGAACCACGCGACGATCGCGCTGGCACGACTCGCTACCGGCGCCGCCACGACAGCAGAAGAGGTCGCCCAATCGGCGAGTGATCTGCTTTCGGCGTCCAAGCAGATTTCAGCGTCAGCCGGAGAAGTTGCGGACGCGGTCGAAGAAGTGTCGCACGGCGCTGAGTCTCAGGTGGCGCAGCTACGCCAGGTCAACGAGGCACTGGATGGAATCCGCACCCGCGGCGACAACCTCGTCGGCGGAGCGCAGGAAGTACACAGCCTCGCCAGTGCGATCGAGGCCGAGGCGCAGGACAAGCGCGTCGAGATCGATCGTGCTCTCAAGATTCTTTTCGACGTCCGCACCATCGTCGAGCAGGCGGCCGGTCAGGTACGCGAGCTGAATACGACGGCGACGGACATCAACAAGTTCGTGGTCTCAGTGAGCCGAATCGCGGAGCAGACGAACCTGTTGTCGCTCAATGCTGCGATCGAAGCCGCACGAGCGGGCGAGGCTGGTCGAGGTTTCGGAGTCGTCGCGAGCGAAGTCAGAAAGCTCGCAGATCAAACCCAGGCCGCGGCCGACGATGTGGTGAAGATGACGGAGACTGTGACGATGCGCGTGGCGGCGACTTCGAAGGCGATGGAGCAGGGTGTCGTGCAGGTCGGCGAGATCGAGCGCGTCAGCCGCGAGCTGGACACGGCGTTGTCCACGATTCTCGCCGCGGCGGAGAAAACGCGTACCGCCGCAGCTGGCGTAACTACCGCGGCAACCGAGAACGCGCGCGCGGTGGATTCTGCCGCCGCGAATCTGGGGCTCGTGGCGCGGACCGCCGAGAGTCACGCCACCGCGGCGATGGAAGTGAGCGCTTCGACAGAAGAGCAGAGCGCGGCGTGCGAGCAGATGAGCATGGCTTCGACGCAGCTCTTTCACGGCAGCCACGTGTTGAGAGATCTGGTTGGTGAGCTCAAGACCACCAGTCGTGTCACTCCCGTCGAATCGGCGCCGGCCAAGCCGATCGATTCAGGGACAGTGCCGAGGCCGCTCACTACTCCGCCTCATCCATCACCGGCAGTAAAACGGGTCGCTTAGGCGACCCGTTTTGTTTTAGCAGCTTTCCCCGAACTATTGCACGCAGGCCCCGTGCGGATCCGGCCTCGACTTGTCCACCACGACGCGATGATCGAGGTTGCCAACCCGCAGCGCGACGTCGTGCACCAGCTGCGAGACCTTCCGCATGTGCTCGTAATCGATGTACTGCGGCTCGTCGGTCAGCTGGTGATAATCCATGTGCAGGCCGGTGGTGAAGAAGGTGATCGGAATACCGTAGCGCGCGTACTCGTAATGATCGCTCCGGCAGTAGATACGCTCGGGATGGCCGTTTGCGTCGAACGCGTAGTCGAACGCCAGCGGAGTGGGCTCGGTTCGGTTCACGGCTTCGACGATGTCCCCCAGCTCAGTCGAGAGCCGGCGCGACCCTACGAGCTGCAGGTAGGTCGGTCCCCCGCCCACGAAATCGAACGCACCGCCCCGGCCGATCATGTCCATGTTGAGCTGCGCCACGATCGAATCGCGCGGGATAGTGGGATTGTCGGTGAAGTAGTTGGAGCCAAGGAGCCCGGCCTCTTCCCCTGTGTGCCACACGAATATGAGGGAGCGGCGCGGTCTTACGCCGGACTTCGCAAACGCTTCCGCGATCTCCAGAGTCCCGACCGATCCCGACCCGTCGTCATCGGCGCCGTTGTAGATCGAATCGAGCCGAGCGGGTCTGATGCGACGAAGGCTGTCGACATTCACGTGAATCGAAGCTCTCTCTGCGGCCGTGAGTCCACCGCCGGGTGTACCGGGCGTCGCGTGCGTCCGCGCTTCGACGATCCTGTTTGCCATGATGTTGTACGCGCGCAGCGAATCGTGATCGAGAGGGCCGGCGAACCTGTATCCGAGATGATCGTTGTGCGCCCCAATCGCGACGTACTGCCCGCGGAGCGCTGGATCAGATCCCGGAATAATCCCGATGACGTTCCGGGCTGGAGCCTGCGAGCGAGCAAAAGCCATCGAAGAGAAGTGGATCCAGCGCCCGAGTGTCCCGGTTCTCATCGTCAGCGGATCGCCGCCGACCAGACGCGTGGCGACCGCGGGAGAGACAACCAGGTTGACACGCGCCGGGGTGGTGTCGTTCGACAACGTCACCGTCCATGGCCGCACGACGCGCGGATTGTTGGCGGTGATGACCGCTCTCGCAGCGGAGTAGCGGGCGATGATCTGGCCGGGATTGCGCTGCAGCGGAGTCCCAATAGCGAGGAGAAGCGCCTTCCCTGCTGCCTGCTCCGCGGGAATCAGAGTTGTAGTGTCGGACAGGTCGCCGCCGTATACCACCTGCAGGCTGTCGACGGGAATCGCGCGCCCCGATGCAGGAAAGTTGGTGATGTAGTCGGTTCCGAAAGCGAGCGGCGCACCGTCGAGCACCACCTGCGCCCCCGGTGCAATCGAAACCTTGTAGGCGGGGACGTCCTGGAAATAGCTGCCGTTCAAACCGCCGGG
>JAXDPR010000338.1:0-2615 GCA_034668265.1 Sphingomonadales bacterium | reverse complement strand
CGCCTTGCGAGCGTTCGACTCCGACGCACCCTTCCGTACTCGTAGCACACGGCCGCTACGCCACTATCGGGGTCTCGGCTCGGCGCGTCGGCCGTTCGAAGATCGCTGGTCGCGATTGAACAGGGCGACCTCGAGGCTGTCGCCCGCCAGCGCGATGGCTTTGGCGGCGTCGCCGCGGAGCTCTTCGACCAGCGCGCTCCACGTGGTGTGGCTCGTCATGGTGAACGCCAACGCGAGCGCGTTCGCTTCTGGGATGGCGAGCACCCCCGCTCGCTTGGCTCGGCGGATGATCTGACGCAAGACCTGCCGTCGCCACTCGCGGATTGCGCGGATTTGGTCATCGAGTTCAGGAACGCCACGGAGCGACAGCAGCACCCGCAGCCGCTCGCCCATGGTCGTGTAGCGCGCGTAGTACGCGGCTACCGCGTGACGCAGTTGGTCCGGCGGTGCCGCATCCGGCACCGCAATCGCCTCGACCGCCGCCCGCGTCTGGTCCCAATGACGCGCAAACGCGGCGCTCAGCAGCGCTTCGCGACTCGGGAAGTGGTTATAGAGCGTCCGGAGCGCGACATCGGCACGAGCGGCAACATTCTGCAGCGTGAGCGATTCGCCCGTGCCCGCGATCTCGTCGAGCGCGGCCTCCAGGATCCGGTCGCGCACCGTTGCCGCCGCCGCCGCTCGGCTCGTCATCGAATAGCTCCTCGGCATGAGTGCACCCTAGTCCACTTTACATGCATGAATGAATGCATTAGATTGACGATGCAACCTGAGACCGGGAGCAGACTCCCGAAGGAGTGATACCGATGAACGAGCGGGCCAAGGAACTTGTCGACGCCATGGTCGACGCCGTTCGGAAGGTCATTGCGGAGAAGCAAATCGACTACGACGAATACCGGGCGGGCGTCGACTTCATGGTCCAGTTGGCCAACTCCGGCGAGATCCCGCTCCTCGCGGCGGTGTTGCTCGAGACCAGCGTGGACGAAGTCATGCACGCGTCGAGCCGCAGCTCTACCACTGCCATCCGCGGCCCTTACTACGTCCCAGATGCCCCTCTACTCACCCCACCGGTCAAGCTTCCCCGTCGTTCTGACGAACCCGGCGACACGCTCCTCATCTCCGGCACCGTCCGTGACCCCGATGGCAATCCGCTCCGCGACGCCGAACTCGATATGTGGCAGGCCACCGGCGAGACACCGGGGCGGTATTCCAACGTCCACCCGGGACTTCCAGACTTCAACCTCCGAGGACGCTTCCACAGCAAGGAACATGGAGGCTTCGAAGTCGAAACCGTCGTCCCGGCGCCCTACCAAATCCACAGCGAAGGACCGACCGGCGAGTTGTTCGAGCGGATCGGACGCAGCACCTGGCGACCCGCGCACCTCCACTTCACCGTGAGGCATCCCGGGTATCAGACGCTCACCGCCCAGCTCTTCTTCACCGACGACACTTACCTCGACTCCGACGCCGCGAATGCCGTCAAGGGCGACCTGATCATCACCCTCGAAAAGCCCGACCGCTCCGATACCGGCGGCGAACACGCCGACTATCACGCGCACTACGACTTCGTGCTTGAACCGAGCCCGTAAGCGCGGGGCCCCAAGTACGCGCACCGCTGCGGCCGGGAGCCCGAAGCCTTCCTCGATGTTGTCGTGGCTACGGCCATCGGTAACGCGGTCGGCTCGGGAAGCGTCTAACACACAGCGGCAGGTGTTGCCTGGCCGCGCGACGAAACGGGGTGCAAGATGCCACAGTCCTACTTCGCCTCAGGTTTCTGGTTCGGCGTTCTGGTCGCCGCGGCGGGCGCGTCGCGACGCCCTTCGTCGCCATGGCCAACGCACCGTCGACTCGCGGTACAGAATCAGCACGGCGCTGGCCGGTCTCGCGTCGCGACTAACTGACGCCGATCTGTTTCGACTGCTGTGCGGCATCCCAGAACGCGGAAATCTCGATCACCAAGTCGCCGTCCCACTTCACCGTCTGGGCGAACTCGCAGCCGAAGGACTTGCCGGTTGGTGGAACAACCGTCCCGTCGGGCAACACCATCTCCCCGGTAAAGGTGCCGGTTGTTCGGCTGACAACCGTGATCCAGTCTCCGCTTCCAAACTGGATCGCGTAGGGGTCGTTGTCGACGTGCACATCGGGAAAGATGCGGAAGAATTGTTTCATTGCCTTGGCGTGCGCCGCCCGTCCGTACAGGGGCTGCGCGTTTCCGGTGATGTGGGCGATCATGTCTGGGTGATGTACCGCGTTCATCGCTTCAAAGTCGTGAGCGTTGAAGCCGTCGTCACCCTTTCTCATGAGCTCAAGAAGGTGCGACGTCCGTGCGCCGTGTTCGTTCATGGCAGTCATCGGCTTCTCCCTTTCGAAGGGTTATCCGCCAGCTCCTGATCTGAGCTATCTGAGGCGGACTTACTGAACGGTAGGGTACACTCCAAGTTTCGAGTACGCTACACCTTTTGTCCAGTGGGCCCCGTCCGAACCGGACCATGAATGCATTGGGGAGCAGTGGCTGTGTCCGACACCATCGATGTTTGGCAGCGAAGCTTGGTAGTCGCCAAGAAGTTCTTTGCGCCAAAGCGCGCCACGATGTCGACTTCGTCGCGTCGATGCTCGCC
>JAXDPR010000337.1:0-2747 GCA_034668265.1 Sphingomonadales bacterium | reverse complement strand
CTGGGCTATGATCAGGGAAAGCGAAGAAAACGCCGAACGCCCGACCCTCCTTCGCAAGGCTAAGGCGTGGCAAGCGCCGAACATCAACGTCGAAGACGGAGGGAGATCAAATCTCTCTGCGCAGCGTGACGGCGTTCTCGCTTTGCTGGACGATCTTGAAGCCAAAACGGTCGTAGAGGCGGACCACGGGATTGTTCGGCCCGGCGCTGATCGATACGGCGCTGTAGTGCGGGTTCGCCTTCACGAGTTGGGTGAGGAGCGCGGCGCCGATGCCGCGTTTCCGGTGGCCGGATGTCACAGCGAAGGCAAGTTCAGGCGTCGGTTCAACGTCGTTTTCGTCTTTCGGCAAACGCAGCCAGGCTGCGCCCAGGAGTTCGTCCTTCTTCTCGGCATCGTAGGCCACAAAACCGGTATCGCCCGCGCGGCCCCAGCCTTCGACGTGACGGGCGTATTGAGGTTGTCGAACAATGTCCCGAGGTGGCGCGTCCGCTGATGTCCGCAACGCCTGGTACAGCATCTCCCACAGGACCGGTTCGTCCGCGGTCGTGAGTGGGTGAATTACATAGTCCATGGTTTCGAAGGCCGTGGTCGGGTTGCTCGACATCGAATATGCCAAGGGTCGGAAGGAACGACAAGGCGCGTCTCTGTGCGCGGGCCGCATTTGGAAAAAGACAAATGGCGCGACCGCGATATAATGCGGCTTTCACGGTCATGAATACGGCCCACGAACTTCGCCTCGCCAAACGAATGGCGCGTCTCGGCACCGAGACCGCGTTCGAAGTTCTGGTGAAAGCCCGGGCGCTGGAAGCGAAAGGGCGCGACATTGTTCATCTCGAGATTGGCGAACCCGATTTCGATACGCCCGGGAACATCATCGGCGCGGCGACCGATGCGTTGCACAAGGGGTTCACGCATTACGGGCCTTCGGCGGGTCTGCCGCAACTGCGCGAGACGATCGCGCAGTACGTGAGCGAAACGCGCGCGGTGAATGTGGCGCCTGAGGAAGTGGTCGTGGTTCCCGGCGGGAAGCCGATCATTTTTTTCACGATTCTGGCGCTGGCGGAGGAAGGGGACGAAGTCATCTATCCCAATCCAGGGTTTCCGATCTACGAGTCGATGATCAACTATGTCGGCGCGAAAGCGGTGCCGATCCGGTTGCGCGAGGAAATGGATTTCCGGCTCGATGTCGATGAGCTCGCCGGGCTGATCAACGATCGCACGCGACTTCTCATTTTGAATTCGCCGCAGAACCCGACCGGCGGCGTACTGACGAAGGCGGACATCGACGGCATCGCGCGCGCGATCGGCGATCGCAACATCCTGGTGTTGACGGACGAGATCTACAGCCGGCTCATTTTCGAAGGGGAACATCACTCCATCATGTCGGTGGATGGGATGAAGGAGCGCTGCATTCTGCTCGACGGGTTCTCGAAGACGTACGCGATGACCGGCTGGCGGATGGGTTACGGGGTGATGCGCGCGGATTTGGCCACCCACGTCGCGCGGCTGATGACGAATTCCAATTCCTGTACGGCGAGCTTCACCCAGATCGCCGGGGTCGAAGCGTTGCGCGGGCCGCAGGCATCGGTCGACGCGATGTGCGCCGAGTTCAAAAAACGGCGCGACGTGATGGTCGCCGGCCTGAACAAGATCAAAGGTTTTTCCTGTCTCCTGCCGAAGGGCGCGTTCTACGTCTTTCCCAATATCAAAGGGACCGGCTGGCCGTCGAAGAAATTGGCGGATGCGTTGTTGGATGATGCCGGTGTTGCCGGACTATCCGGGACCGCGTTCGGCGATTTCGGCGAAGGCTATCTCCGCTTCAGCGTGGCCAACTCGATCGAGAACATCGAGAAAGCGCTCGAACGCGTCGGGAGTTGGGCGAAGAAGAACCTTTAAAGCAGAGGCTCCACGAATGGACGCTGAAAAGCGCCCCTCGCTGCAACGCGAGAAGATGTCGAGATCAGCGCTTGGTTCCGATAAGCCCCGAAGCTTCAGCATCCCCCTCCAGGGAGGCGCCGCTAAATGACCTTAGATCTCGAGCGAACTGGATACGGAGATTGCCATGAATGATATCGCCGTGAGAATCGCGCTCCTCAAATGTCCCTATGGCCGCGGCTCCGTTCAGTGCGAGCGAAAAAACGGAAACGGTTCCTTTATCATCGGCTGTGAGCTCCCGCTCCTTCGTTGAGCCCGCGTCATTGACTCGGGTTTTCTTACCTTCCATCGTCATGCTCGTGCCAAGAACTTTGGCATCGTAAGTCCAGAATATTTCTTCTCCGCCGTGTTCCTGGCGCACTTTTTCGATCACCTTCCACGTGCCCGCTAACTGATCGTAAGGAATAGCGGGATTGTTCACGCCAGTTACTGGCGGACCCGCGGCAGGCGTTCCTGGCGGACTGTTCAAAGTCGTTGTCTGGGGGCTGCTCGCAGGCCGCGCATACATCCATACGGCGGCGCCAATCAGCCCGATCCCGATGAGGCCAGCCAGAATTCGAAGTCCCCGTTGAGGGATGCCCACCACCGCCTCTTTAATCGTGATCTGGCCCGAGAGCGACAGAACAACCAGGATCGCTCCGAGGATGAGAAGTAATGTCGTAAACGGGGGGATTGTTATGTCCGCGATCATGGGGACGCTTCTGCGGGCCGATGGTGCGAAATAACGATCCGGAGCTCAAGACTTATGTGCATTCATGCCACAAGCGATTGTCGGCATGGTAATCACGTGCTTCCGTGCTGTCACCCATGAG
>JAXDPR010000336.1:0-4237 GCA_034668265.1 Sphingomonadales bacterium | reverse complement strand
ATTCTTGACCTGGAACGTGACGGTGCCGCAGTGGACTGTCGTCGTCGACAGGTGGAATGCGTACTCGACCATCGACACGTTGACCGTCGATGCCGTCGGCGACACGCATGCAGCCCCCGTCGTGGTGGTAGTCGTGGTGGTAGTGGTCGTCGTCGTGACCGGGGGGACAGGGGGGACCTTCGCTGTGCCGACGCCGAGGGCTCCCTTCATGCCAAGCTGCGCGTGGCCGGCCACTGTGCACTTGTACGCGTAAGCGCCCTTCTTCTTGAAGACGACCGTCAAGGTGCCCGTCTTCCCAGGCGCTACGAGCTTCGACTTTTTGCCGTTGATCTGAAAGTTGTGCGGGATCTTGCCTCTATTGATGAGCTTGAAGACGACAGTGCCCACGGGCACGTTCTTCGTCTTGGAGAGCTTGAACTTGAACTCGGTCATAACAACCGTGATCGTGGCTTTCGTCTGCCGGCCCGAGGTCGCGGGCTGGTTCGAGGCGAGGCCGCGCGTAGCCGCGAAGACGCCGGCGGCGCAGATCAGCGCAAGAACCGTTACGGAAAGAATGGCGCGCCCAAGGCGCATCGGCTTGACTCCTTTTCTCGTGATCTACCTGCAGGACGGCATCCACAAACGTGACGCGTCGTCGCAGACCCCGGTGCAATCGTACCCAGCGTCATCCAGCCTGTGCGTAAGGCCACACCGCGCCGACACCCGACGCGTCGTTCGGTCCCCCGGCAAGCGCGGTCCTGCCGTTAAGGGACAGTGCGACGGAGAACCCGAAGCTTGCCGCCCCCTGCTGGGCCGTGCCGGAGACGCCGTTCCCTTGCTGGCGCCAGCGATTGTGCGACCGTACGAAGGTCCAGACGCTGCCGCGGCCGCCGGCCTGGTCAGGCGCGCCGACAACGGCGGTATTTCCGTCACCGGAGAGAGCTGCGCTGTAGCCGAATGCACCTTTGCCGCGCTCGCCGCGGGCAACCAGCTTGCTGCCCTGCGGCGACCAGCCGTGCGCCGTGCGACTGAAGATCCACACGGCCCCGACACCCTTCGCGTCTCGGCAGCCACTGACGAGCGCAGTGCGTCCGTTGCTCGAGAGCGCGACGCGACAACCGAACGCGCTGTGTCCGGAGGCTCCGTGCGGCAACAGCTTCCCGCCGAGTTGCGTCCAGCCGGAGGCGGTTCGCGCATACGCCCATGCCGCACCGATGCCTTCGTTGTCACTCGGGCCGCCGATGAGCGCCGTCTGGCCGTCGCGAGACAGCGCGACGGAGCTGCCGTAATACGCCGAGACCTTCTCGCCCGCCCCGGTGAGGGGTGTCCCGAACCGAGCCCAGGAGCCGCCGATTCGTTGATACGTGAAGGCGGCGCCGCGGGTGTTGTTGTACGTGTACGCGCCGATCAACGCCGTGTTCCCGTCGCCGGAAAGCGAAACGTCGACGCCGAACCCATCCTGAACGGTCGCCGAGGGGGCGCTGCCGGTCAGCTTCGACTGCTGTATCCAGCCGGACGCGGAGTGTGTGTAGACCCAGGCTGATCCGACGCTGACGTTGTCGAGCGGAGCGCCGATCAACGCAGTGTTTCCGTCGGCTGACAGTGCGACGCTCTCGCCGAACCACGCGGCGCCGACCGTTTCCTTCGTCGTCACTTTCGGCTGTTGATGCCACCCGCTTGCGTCATGCGTCAGAAACCATGCGCTGCCGGCACCGCCGTTGTCCTCGAAGCCGCCGACGAGGGCGGTGGTTGCGTCCGCCGACAGCGCAACACTTCCTCCGTACTTCGCGGAGTAGCCACTCGATGACTGGCGCTGCTCGTCGGTCGGCGCGATCTTCTTTCCGTTCGGCACAAGCGCCGCCGCTGCTGTTCCCGCCACCACGGCCGCGATGCATACGGCGAGAAGACAAAGTCGGTGGCCGCTGCGATTGATTAATCTCACCACCATGCCTTGTGTACCACACGCGGCCGTTCGTGGCGTTCTTCTGATCGGAGTCGGAACTCTGCTGGTCGCAGGCTGCGGGCAGGCGAAAGACAAGGGCGGTTTCTCGAGCAAGGACCGGGCGGCGGCAGTTGTGGCGATGCGCGTGTTTTCGGCAACCGGCGTGCAGCAGGCTGCAGAGACCTACACCGGGGAGATCGGCCAACCGACGACCTGCAGGATCCGGCTCGAATCGCGGCAGCAGCAGCGGTTCCGCCTCTACATTCAGTGGACGCCGAAGAAAGGCTCGGCCTACGGATTCACGTGGCTCGAGGCAGTATCGAGCCGCGGGTTCGCGCAGGCATCGTCTCTCCACTCGGGGACGACGGGGACGGAAAAAGCAGCAAGTGCGCATATCGGCGATGCGCTGACACCGCCGACAGAGCCGTGTCACATCGGGATCGACGGTTCAATCGTTCCCGACAAGGCCAAGTAGCTCGAGCTCAGCGCCGCTTGGTGCAGGGATGCGCTTTGGTACTCGTCTGACCGACCTTGCAGAGCGGCAGGTCAGGTTGCAAGGTGGGCTCGCCGCCGATCCACGATGGGATGTGGTACGGCACCGGAGTTACCTTCTCGATCCGGAGAAAGCTGCCCATCACGCCGAGCGTCAGCGGATGACCGTTTTGTGTCGTCGGATCTCGCCCCGTTGCGTTGAAGTCGATCGTCATGCTGCCGCCGGGCCGGCACGTACATTTCGGCGGCTTGAGCTTGACGACGCAGGCAATGTTGCCGGCCACGATGTTGCACTTGCCGGTCGAGACCTTGGTGATCTTCGTGACCGTCATCCCGGGGGGCGGTACCCACTGAAACGAGTTGATGAAGCCGATCGAGCTCGTGTTCTGGACAAGGATCTCGAAATGCTGGTTCCCGAACTGACGCACGACGACGACCGCATCGTTGCCCTGCTTCGCTCCCTGGTCAGGGTCGATCGGCGGCACGTTGCCTGCAATCCCGCTCGGGACCGCAAGGAGCGCGAGGAACACGACTCCGATGACCACGTGCCTCAAGCGTGATGCCCGCCCCATGAGGACGGATTGTAACAGCAGCCACCGGCGCCTCTGAGACCTCGGAATATCGACACGGCACCTGCGATCCGACCCCCGATTCACCCCTGAGCGTGAAAGCGTCGATAGGAGGCTGTGTCTTCTTCTGTGACGACCGCCCTCGGTGAGCTCGCCGAGTTCTACCGCCTGCCGCTGATCGACCTCCGCACCGAGCCGGTCAAACCCGACGCGGCCGAGTCGATCCCGTTGCACGTCTTGACGCGGATCCGAGCGCTTCCGTACCGGCTCGACGAGGGGCGCCTGAAGATTGCGGTCGCCGATCCGGCGAACGTCCAACTGATGGACGAGCTCCGGATTGTCAGTCCCTTTCCGATCGACCTGGGAGTTGCCGCGGCCTCCGACATCGACGCCGAGCTGCATCGGCTCGCCCACGGAAACGAGCCGAAGTCGCGCGCGGACATGTTTGACAGGGACGCGCCGAGCGTGGAGGAGGACGAGGACGACATCGTCGACCTGGAAGCCGATGACGGCTTCTCCGACGTCCTGCCGATCCAGCTCGTGAACTCCGTGATCCTGCAGGCCTCGAACGAAGGCGCGAGCGATGTGCACTTCCTCCCACACGGAGACTCGGTGCTCGTTCGGCTCCGTGTCGATGGCATCCTCCGCGAGATCGAGCGGATCCCGAAGGAGCACGCGGCGGGCGTGATCAGCCGCGTGAAGGTGCTGGCCAAGCTCGACATCGCCGAGCATCGCATGCCACAGGACGGCCGCATCTCCGTTCGCTCGAGGAGCAGCGGCCGGCTGTTCGACATTCGCATCGCGGTGCTGCCGACGGTCGAGGGCGAAGGCGTGATCATGCGCTTGCTCGAGAAGACCCGGCGTGCGCCGACGTTGACCGAGATCGGGCTGTCGAACGAGCTGCAGATGAAGCTCGAGGCGGTCGTCTTCCGTCCGACGGGAGCCTTTCTCGTCACCGGCCCGACCGGAAGCGGGAAGTCGACCACGATCTACGCGGCGCTCTGCGACGCCCTTCGGCCGGAGATCAACGTGATCACGATCGAGGACCCGGTCGAGTACCGGCTGCCGGACGTCTACCAGCTGCAGGTGAACAACCGGACCGGCCTGACCTTTGCGACAGGCTTGCGCGCGATCCTGCGCGCGGATCCCGATCTGCTGATGGTCGGCGAGATCCGCGACCTCGAGACCGCGAAGATCGCGCTCGAGGCGGCGATGACCGGACACGCCGTGTACTCAACGTTGCACACGAACGATG
>JAXDPR010000335.1:0-2930 GCA_034668265.1 Sphingomonadales bacterium | reverse complement strand
AACGTCGGCGATCACGACAGCAGCTCCGACCGGGACCAACGTCCCGCAGACCGGGTCGCTTACGCCGCAGACGTTGTGGTCGATCTACGACCAGCCTTCGACGAACCTCGGCAACGGCCAGACGATGGCGGTCTTCGGCTGGGGCGTCACGGACGGCGTCGTCAACGACCTGCGGAGCTTCGAGCAGGAGAACCAGCTGCCGCAGGTTCCGATCACGACCAAGTCGTACGGCTCGACAAGCACGCCCGATACAGGTGGGGACGGCGCGACGGTCGAATGGGAGCTCGACACCCAGGCGTCGACCGGCATGGCGCCCAACGTCACGGGCGAGACGCTCTACTTCGGACACCACAACACCGACGCAGACATTCTCGCTGCGATGACCGCATGGGCGAACGACCGGAAGGGGCCGTTGCAGGCGAGCGCCTCGTTCGGGGAGTGCGAGAACATCCCGGCCGCAGAGCCTGCGATCGGCGTCGACGGTCTGGAAGGCCCGGGCGACGCGCTGCTGAAGCAAGCCGTGATCGAGGGTCGCACCCTCTTCGTCTCGACCGGAGACACGGGCTCTTCGTGCCCGATCGTCCCCGCGAGCACGAACGGTGTGGCGACACAGCTGTACCCGGCGCTCAACTACCCGTCGGCCAGCCCGTACGCCGTCGCGGTAGGCGGAACTGTTCTCAACAGCGACGGTGGCAACCCGCCGAAGCGGTTCTCGGAGACCGCATGGGAGTACGGCGGCGGCGGCAACAGCACGAACGAGGCAGCGGGTTCGTATCAGCAAGGTGTCGCGCCGCTGCACTGTGTCACGGACCAGAGCGGCAATCCGTACGTGCCTGGCACCGCTCCAGTCTGCCGCGCCACGCCCGACGTCGCCTCGATCTCCGGTGACGTCGCAACAGGGAACGGGATGCTCATTACCGACGACAACGGTGCAGACCAGCAAGGAGCCGGAACGAGCTTGTCGTCGCCTCTCTGGTTGGGAATGTGGACACGCATTCAGGCGGCGGCAGCGAAGAAGGGTCTCGGCTTCGCGAACTTCTCGCTCTACAAGATCGGCAAGAGCGCGAGCTACGCGAACGACTTCTACGACGTCACGGTCGGCGACAACCAGCCGTATCCGGCCACACCGGGATGGGACAACGCGACCGGGTGGGGCACCCCGGACGTCGCGCATCTGATGCAAGACCTGACCGGACGGCTGACGCCGGTGCACAACGTCGCGCCACCGGTGCCGGCGACCGTCGCACCGCAGGTGACATCGGGCGGCACGCTCTTCACCGATGCGGCCGGTGACGACGTGTACGCCGTCGAGGGTCAGACGCTCGCAGCACAGGGCACGAGCCCGCAGCTCGACATCCTCTCGGGTCAGATGGCGCTGACCCCGGACGGGCAGACGCTGCGGACGGTCCTGACGGTCCGCAACCTCTCGGCGACGATTCCGACCGGAGGCGTAGAGAACGACTACAACGTCGTCTGGACCTTCAACGGCGTGCAGTACTTCACGCAGCTCGCCGTTGAGCCCGGCGGCGTCGTGCAGGCGTATGACGGCCAGATCCTGCACGCGTCACTCGAGACGAGGTACCAGCAGCTCCACGTCGACCAGGGCAGCATCACGCCGGGGGCGAACGGCACCGTCGAGGTCGACGTGCCGCTCGCAAACGTCGGGGGTCCGGCAGCGGGGCAACTCCTCTTGCGTCCGAGCGGTCAGTCGTACGTCCGCGAGGGCTTCCTCGCGGGCCCGCTCGAGCCGCTTGATTCGGCCGGTCCGAACGCGGACTTCGTCCGGTGAGTAGCCACAACCAACCCTTGGAGGTTCGTCGTTCAATGGCATCGCATCGTCTGGTAACGCGCGGCGCGCTCGTGCTGCTCGCCGTCGTCGCAACCCTTGCAATCGTCTTCGGCCTGGGGGCTTCGGCTGCCAGGTCGGACACGGCGAGCACGAACCCGAAGCACTTCTTCTGGGCCCCCGGGCAGTCGCCGACAGGCACCGTCAACTCGGTGACGAACGACCTCATCTACCACGGGGGCAATCTCGGTGACGGCGCGATCGGCATCCAGAAGAAGCCCGCGGTCTATCTCATCTACTGGGGCCCGGAATGGGCCAGCGGCTTCACGACGCCCGACAGCGCAACCGGCGCGCTGTACTCGAGCAAGACGCTGCAGAACTACGTCAACTCGTTCTTCACCGGCCTGGGCGGCAGCCCATGGGCCGGCGTGCAGACGCAGTACTGCCGGAACGTGCTGGCCGGCACGACGAGTTGCGCAGGCGTGCCGGGGGCGGACTTCATCACGAATCCGCGGAACCAGTTGAAGGGCGTCTGGACGGACCCGACTCCGGTGCCCGCCGACATCGTCGCCCTCGGTCTCGCGCAGAACCTCGTCGACGACCCGATCGCGGCCGAGGCGATGCGCGCGTCGGCGCACTTCAAGTACGACCCCGACGCGACGTACATCGTGTTGACGCCGCCGAGCACGATCGCAACGGGTCAGCCGGTGTACTGCGGCTATCACACGCAGACCACGAGCCTCGACGGGTACGGCAATCCGTATCGCATCGAGTACGCCTTCATCCCGTTCCAGAACATGGACTGGCCGGGACTCGGCACCGGTGGTTGTGGCCAGCACTTCATCAACGCAACGAGCAATGCGTTCGGGAACGGCGTCTTCGACGGATACAGCATGGTGACCGGCCACGAGTACTCGGAAGCGGTCACCGATCCCGATAACTTCTTCTCGAACCAGGACGGCTGGAACGACGCGCAAGGAAGTGAGAACGGCGACAAGTGCGCGTGGGTGGCCAACTCGCAGAACATCACACTCGGCGGCCATCAGTTCGCGGTGCAACCGATGTGGAGCAACGAGGCATTCGACGCGGGCAAGGACGGCTGCGCCCTCTCGCGCTAGCCCAGAGTCGTGAGCTAGAGGAGGAC
>JAXDPR010000334.1:0-2587 GCA_034668265.1 Sphingomonadales bacterium | reverse complement strand
AACGATTCGTTCGACGAATCGCTCCGACGTGGTTTAGGCGGAGGTGTCGAGAGCGTGGCCCTTGGAGCCGACGTCCCAGGAGGCCTGGTCGAACGGGTTGAAGGTGAACGGCGACTTCGGCGCCGCGGGCGCAGTCGGCGTCGGGTCCGCGGGCGTACCGGTCGACGCCGGCGCCGTGGTGCGCTGCGAGCCGGGTGTCATGCTCCCGTCCCACTGGGTCAGCCCCGTGAGCAGTCCGGGCCGGGTGAAGAGCGTCGACGACACCGCCGTCGAGGTGAACGAGCTCAGATCGCTCGGCTTCCCCGTCGTCGGGGCGAACAGCGCCGACAAGGCCGAGCCCTGGAGCTGGGCCATCTGCACCGCGAGCGAGGAGAGGTAGCTCGCCGCCGAGGCACTGCCCGAGACACCGCTCACACTCATCCCGAGAAGGGTCGACCGGAACCGGCCCCGGGTTGAACCCGAGTGACCTGGGTCACTGCTCGAGCAGGAGCTCCGCCATCTGCACGCCGTTCAGCGCCGCACCCTTGCGCAGGTTGTCGCCCGTAACCCACAGGTCGATCGATCCGGGCTCGGACGGGTCCTCCCGGATCCGGCCGACGAGCACGGGGTCGATCCCGGCTGCTTCCTGAGGCGTGGGGTAGCCGTCGCCGTCGTCGACGAGGAGTACCCCCGGCGCCGCCCGCAGCAATTCGACCGCCTCGGCCTTGTCCATCGGACGGTGGAACCGGATGTTCGCGCTCACCGCGTGACCGACGTACACGGGCACGCGCACGCAGGTGACGGTGCAGCGAATCTCGTCGTCGTGGAGGATCTTGCGCGACTCGCGCACCATCTTCCATTCCTCCGACGTGTAGCCGTGCTCCTTCACCGAACCCGCGAGCGGGATGACGTTGCCCGCGATCGGCTTGTCCCAGACCTCACCCTGGACGAGGAAGCCGGCATTGCGGCCGGCATGGCGCAGCTCCTCCGACCGACCGTCGAGCTTCGTCCACTGCGCGTTCAATTCGTCGAGACCGACCTGGCCCGCACCCGACACCGACTGGTAGGTCGAGACGACCATGCGGTCGATACGCGCGGCGCGGTGCAGCGGCGCCAGCGCGGTGACCGGGATCATCGTCGTGCAGTTGGGGCACGACGCGATCCCCCTCGGCATGTTCTGCATGTCCTCGGGATTGACCTCGGCGACCACGAGCGGGACGTCGGGCTCCATCCGGAATGCCGACGACTTGTCGATGACCTTGGCGCCGGCCGCGGCCGCCTGAGGCGCCCACTCGAGCGAGATCGGCTCGTCGACGTCGACGATGACGAGGTCGAGACCGTCGAAGCAACCGGGGCGCAGCACCTCGCAGGTGACCTCGCCACCCGCGAACGCGAGCTTGCGACCCTCGGATCGCGGCGACGCGTACGCGCGCAACTCGCTGACGGGGAACGACCGCTCGTCGAGGATCCGCAGCATCTCGGTGCCGACCATCCCGGTGGCACCCATCAAACCGACTCGCACGACCTACTCCTTGTCCAAACCGAACGCGGCGTGCAACGACCGCACCGCGCGCTCCACTTCCTCTTCGGCGACCACGCACGAGATCCGGATCGTCGACGTGCTGATCATCTCGATGTTCACGCCCTCGTGGGCGAGCGTCTCGAACATCTTGGCGGCGATTCCGGGATGTGTCTTCATGCCCGCACCGATCAGCGACACCCGGCCGATCGTCTCGTCGGTTCCGTATCCGCTCGCCTCGGTGTCGACGACGATCTTCTCCATGCACCGGGCGGTGCGCTCGACGTCGGGGCGCGGCACGGTGAACGAGATGTCGGTGTGGCCCGCGCTCGACACGTTCTGCACGATCATGTCGACGTTGATGCCGGCCTCGGCCAGATCGCGGAAGATCGTCGCCGCGACACCGGGACGGTCGGGTACGTGTTCGATCGTCACCTTGGCTTCGCCGGTGTCGTGGGTGACTCCGGAGATGATCGCCTGTTCCATCGCCTCGACCGCGTCCATCGCTTCGTCCTCCTCGGTGATCCAGGTCCCCGGCGCCCACGTGAAGCTCGAACGCACGTGCACCTTCACCCGGTGGTTGCGCGCGAACTCGACCGAGCGCAGCGCGAGGACGCGCCCGCCGGTAGCCGCCATCTCGAGCATCTCGTCGAACGACACCCGGGCCAACTTTCGGGCCTGGGGCACGATGCGGGGGTCGGCCGTGTACACACCTTCGACGTCGGTGTAGATCTCGCACGCGTCGGCGCCCAGCGCGGCGGCGAGCGCGACCGCGGTGGTGTCGGAGCCGCCGCGCCCGAGTGTCGTGATGTCGCGCGCCGTCGACACACCCTGGAAGCCCGCGACGATCGCGACCTTGCCGTCGGCCAACGCCTCACGGATGCGGTCGCCCCGTACTTCGATGATCTTGGCCTTGCCGTGCTCGGTGTCGGTGAGGATGCCGGCCTGGCTGCCGGTGAAGCTCACCGCGGGCTGGCCCAGGTCCTCGACCGCCATCGAGAGCAGCGCCATCGAGATGCGTTCGCCCGAGGTCAGCAACATGTCCATCTCGCGGCCGCCCGGCGAGCGCGTGACATCGTTGGCGAGGCG
>JAXDPR010000333.1:0-4013 GCA_034668265.1 Sphingomonadales bacterium | reverse complement strand
TGACCGGGCCCTTCCCGCTCAGTTCGGCGAGCTCGACGGCGGCGCGGACGGCATAGTCGGCATTTGCGGTGGTGCGCATGCCGACATTATCCTCGACCCGTGGCCGGCTACCCCTTGACAGGCGGTTGTCTCTGCGGCGGAGTCCGCTACGAGGTGACCGCGCTGCCGCTCTCCGCCGGCTACTGCCATTGCACGCGCTGCCAGCGGCGCACCGGCACGGCCGCGTCGGCGTCGGCCAATATCGCCCCCGGCTCGCTGCTGATCGTCGCCGGCGAGGAGCTCGTGAAGGAATACCGCCCGGCGGAGGGGTTCCTCAAGGTGTTCTGCGCAGCATGTGGCGGCGGGCTCTGGAGTCGCCACCCAGAAGACGCAGAGCGGATCAGCGTCCGCATGGGAACGTTCGACTCCGATCCGGGCGTCCGGCCGTCGTACCGGCAGTACGTTGCGTACGCGGCGCCTTGGGAGGCCATTCCGGACGACGGACTGCCGCGCTTCCCGGAGCGCCGGACCACCTAGAGGGAAACGATCCGCGTGCCCGTCGCCTTGAACGTCGCGTATGCGACGCCTCCGCGCGCGAGCTCCAGCCGTTCCGACGACGACGCGGTGATCTCCGCAGTGACCGGGCCGATGCGCACCCGCACGCGGTTGCCGACCTCGACGACCGAGCCGATCTCTCCGCGGACGACGTTCAATGCCGAATCGACGGTGTGCGAGCGGGCGACCGAGATCTCCCACGGATAGACGACGACGCCGACCTCGCCTTCGCCGTGATCGCTCGAGAAGAGCTGCTCGCCGCCCGGGAGGCGCACCTCCGTGAGGTCGTCTCCCGCGCGGCGCGCAATGCCGTGGAGCAGGTTCGCACCGGTGAACGACGCGACGAACGCATCCTTCGGACGCGCGACGAGCTCGGCCGGCGCCGCGAGCTGCCGCAACTTGCCGTCGACGATCACGCCGACCTCGTCCGCGAGCGCAGCGGCGTCTTCGTAGTCGTGGGTCACGAGAACCGTCGGGAGGTCCAGGCCGTGCAGCAGCTCGCTGAGCTCGCCGCGCACCTGCGACTTGGTGTGCGCGTCGAGCGCCGAGAGCGGCTCGTCGAGCAGCAGGACGGCCGGCTCACGCGCGAGCGCCCGCGCGAGAGCGACCCGCTGCCGTTCGCCGCCGGACAGCGTGCCGGGCTTTACCTCCGCGAGATGAGCGATGTGGAAGCGCTCGAGCAGCTCGTCCACGCGCCCGCGTCCGCCGTACGCGACGTTCCCCCGAACGCTGAGGTGCGGGAACAGCGCGTACTCCTGGAACACGAGCCCGACGCGCCGCTCCTCGGGCCGGAGGTCGATCCCGCGCTCGACGTCGAGCCACGTCTCGTCGCCGAGCTCGATGCGTCCGGCCGATGGCCGGGCAAGCCCAGCGATCGCCCGCAAGACCGACGTCTTGCCGGCTCCCGACGGCCCGACGAGTGCGACTGTGCGCACGACGTCGAGCGCGAGCGTCAGCTCGAAGTCGCGAAGCGGAAGCGTGAAGTCGAGGCGGAGGGCAGCCATTTGAGGGCGACGAGCAGGGCGGCGCTGATGAGCACGAGCAACGCACTGACCGCGAGCGCGACCTCGAAGTTGACATCGAACTGCGAATAGACCGCGAGCGGCAGCGTCTGCGTGACGCCGCGCAGGCTGCCGGCGAACATGATCGTGGCGCCGAACTCGCCGAGGCCTCGCGCGAACGCGAGTGCTGCACCCGCGACGAGACCCGCACGCGCGAGCGGCAGCACGACGCGGAAGAACGTGCGCACCGGGCCGGCCCCCAGAGTCCGCGAGGCGGCGACGACGTTCGCGTCGACACCTTCGAACGCCGCGATCCCGGCTCTGACGTACAGCGGGCTCGCCACGAACGCGACGGCGAGCACGACGGCCGCCTGGGTGAACGGGATGCTCGTATGCAGAAGCCCGGTCCGTCCGAAGGCGGCGAGCAGCCCGATCCCTGCGACGGCGGGCGGCAGCACGAGCGGCAACTCGACGAGCGTCACGAGAAGGCCGCGCCCCCGGAACCGCCGCGAGGCCAGCACGTAGGCGGCGGGCGTGCCGAAGGCGAGGATCAGCGCCTGTGCGACGAGCGTCGTCTCGAGGCTCACGAGGAGCGCGTCGGTCACGACGGGATTCCCGAGCTGCGCGATCAGCCGGCCCGGCGGCACGCGGACGAAGATCGCGACGATCGGCAGCGCCAGGAAGCCCAGCGCGACGAACGTCGCGAGGAAGACACCCAGCGCAGCGACGACGCGACGCATCTACTTGAGCCGCAAGAAGCCGGCAGCCTGCAGCCGCATCTGCGCGGTGGGCCGCAGCAACTTCGCGACGAACGCGCGGGCGGCTGCCTTGTGCGAGCTCGACCGCACGACCGCGACCGCGTACTGCACGATCGGCTGCGCGCTCCACCGGATGCCGATCGTCGCGACCTTGCCGCGTACGGTTCGTGCATCGGTCGTGTACACGAAGCCGGCGTCGGCCTCGCCGAGCGCGACCTTCGCGAGTACCGCACGCACGTCGTTCTCGTTGCTCACGACGTTCGAGAGCGCCGAGTCGAGGCCGAGGTTGTGCAGCACCGTTCTCGTGTAGTCCCCGACCGGGACGCCGGGAGCCGCGACGACCAGCTTGATGCCGTCTCGCCGCAGGTCGTACACGGAGTGGAGGTGAGCGGGATTCGCCTTCGGCACGATCATGATCAGCGCGTTCCGCGTGAACACGACAGGCTTCTCGACAAGGCCCTCGTCGTAGAGCTGCTGGGGAATCGCGGTGTTCGCCGACTCGAACACGTCGGCAGGAGCACCCTGTCGGATCTGTGAGGCGAGCGCGTTCGAGCCGTCGAACGAATACTGCTGGTGCGAGTCGATCTGCGGCATGACGGTCGTGAGCGACGCCGCCGCGAACACCGTGAGGGCTGCCGCGAGGTGCATCAGCTTTCGACCATCACGGAGGTCGACTTGATGATCGCGGTGGCGGGCGAACCGGGCTCGAGTCCGAGTTCCTCGACGGCGTCGCGTGTCACGATCGCTACGACTCGGACAGGGTCGGTGACGAGGATCTCCACCTGCGCGAGCAGGCCGTCTATCTCGACGGAGCGCACCGTGCCTGCGAAGCGGTTCCGAGCGCTCATGTGCTGGAGCCCGTCCGCCCCGCGCAGGCGCTCGATCTCCTTCGCGCTGACGACGCGCCGGTTCGCCTGGTCGCGCCTGGTGCGGATCTTCCCGTCGCGGTCCCAGCGGCGCAGCGTGTCCAGGCTGATCCCGAGCGCCTGCGCCGCCTCGCGGGCCGTGTAGGTTGCCTTCGCCATGTCGGAAGGTTACCTAGGAAATGCCTAGGTGCACAACCGGATGCGCCACCGGGCGCAGCCAGCGCAGCACCTGGAGGAGCTGCGACTCCGGCAGGCTCACGCAGCCGGCCGTCGGATGACCGGCGCTCACGTGCAGGAAGATCGCCGAGCCGCGCCCCGGGACGGCGCCTGTGTTGAAGCCGATCACCGCGAAGTAGCGGTACTGCGGCGAGATGCGCCACAGCGCCTCGCTGCCGCCGCCGAACGCCGGGCGCCCGCCGCACGCGACGTGCCGGAACGTGTTGTACGTCGCCGAGCGCGGGTCCTCGTCCCACCAGTCGCCGCACACGAGGCGGTGATACGTCCCGTGCACGCCGGGGTCGGCGGCGATGCCGTACGTCGTGCTGCCGATGCCGTACGTCCCGACCGGCGTCGCGCCGTCGCCCTCGCGCTTGTGTGCGGACATGCCGCTACTGCCGAGCCACGCACGCCACGGGCCGGCGACACGGCGCCAGCAAGAGCCGCGCCGCTGCCAGAGCTCGAGCGATGCGCTCGTGGTGCCGTACGCCGAGGCGGTCACCGTCACGAGCTGCGTCGAACCTGCAGGGACGACAGCCGGCGCGCTGCACGTCAGCGCGGCGGCCCAGCTCGCGGCGATCGCCAGTACCCTCATCGCCCTATGGTTGCGGTCCCGGTCGCCACTCCGCCGCCGTTCA
>JAXDPR010000332.1:0-6444 GCA_034668265.1 Sphingomonadales bacterium | reverse complement strand
CGGCCTTCAGCAATGCGATGGCGTCCACGGTCCTCCTTTGTTGATGCGCAGGGCTGCGAGTCGAAGAGGCCCTACCCCGGGCGTACCGGCTGCAACCCGAGTTCGGCGCCGACGTGTCGAGTCGGGGCGCGCTTGCGCGCTACACATTCGTCGACACCGGCGTACCCGATTCGCTCTACATCGCGATCAGCCCGCTGCAGTGTTCGGTCTCGCTCAACAAGCCTGACCGCGACAAGGTCTGAGACTTCCGCCCGCGCGCCCGTTGTGATCGCTGGGCTACGAAGGGTGCGCCATGTGCGTGAAATGTGAGGGGACTGCGAGCCCTTTCGTCGAGGACGCGCGCATCCCCGCCAAAAGATTGTCTACAAGAGGAGTTTGCGTAGGGGTACAGCGCGGGGAGAAAGCGTTTGGAGGTTGCAGCCGGGTGCTTGTGATGCCGAGCACTGCATCCAAGGAATGGGTATATGGGGGGAGATCGCAGCTCCGTCGTCGTGTGGCTCGTGGTGCTGGTGTCCGCGGTCGTTCTGGCGGCACTCGGCAACAGTGAAGGCGACATCTCGCTCCTCGCCGTTGTGCTGGCAACGGGTTCTCTCCTGTCGATCAGCCTGAGAAACCGTGCTCTCAGCAACACACTTCGGCGAGCCTTTGTGGCGGCTTTTGCCCTCGCGTTTGCGGTGGCCTTCGTCGCGGTGCACGCAACCGGGACGCGAACCGAGTCCGTGCTCCACCTGGTCGGGACGCTTGCACTCGAGTTGTTGGTCCTCGTCATGGCCCTGGCGGTCGAGTTCCGGCACTGGCGTGGATTGGAGCGTGTCGCCGCGCTGCTCGATACCGAGGCCGCCGGCTACGCAAACGTCGTCGACATGAGTGAGGCCGCCCCGGCGATGATGGCGCAGTTCGCGCGGAGCGCCCGTTACGGCGAACCCTTGACCGTCGTCGTGCTGGAGCGGGATTCGCGGCGAGCAGGACCCGGCACCGAGCCGTTCGTGGACGCGCTGGATCGGGTGGGACCGGGTGTGATCGAACACCTCTCGCGGCTCTTCGCCCGAACCCAGGTGTGTGCATTGATCTCCGAGACCGCCCGCCGGTCTGATCTGGTTGTCACCGACTCGGACTCGCGTGTCGTGGTCGTGAGCGCCGCGACGGCCGAGCTCGGAGCCCAGCGGTTCGCCGAGCGAATCCTGCACGCGTCCGAGACCAAGCTCGGCATCCCGCTGGTCGCGGGTGTCGCCACGTGTCCCGCCGACGGTGCGACGCTCGAATCTCTCATCACCTCGGCACAACGCCGGGCGTGTCCCGTCGAGGAGATCGGCGCTCCGGTCGACCGCCCCCGCGCATCGGAGGGGATCAACATGCCGCAGCTGCAAATGCCGACGCCGCTGATCGGAACCGAGACATGACGGCCCTCGCCGTCGACACCATTGCGGTCGCCGCCCCGGCGCTCGACACCCGACCGGTCGACACCCGACCGGTCGAGATCTCGCCCGTCACCTCGAGCTCTGCTCTCGAGCGATGCGCGTGGCTCGCGCGGTATCCCGTCCGGCGGTCGATCGGTCGCGCGTATCCCTTCGGGAAGCGGTTGCTCGACGTGGCGGTCGCGCTCGTCGCCATCATCGTCGTCGCGCCGTTGATCATCGTCGTCGGAATCGCGGTCAAGCTCACCAGTCGGGGGCCGATGCTGTACCGGCAGCGCCGCGCCGGCCGTGAGGGCCGACCGTTGAACGTCGTGAAGTTGCGAACGATGGTGCGCGACGCCGACGCCCGCAAGAGCGAGCTCGCGGCCTTGAACATGCGTCAGCCGCCCGACTTCAAGATCGTCCGCGATCCTCGTGTGACACTCGTCGGGCGCGTGCTCCGCGCGGCGAGTCTCGATGAGCTTCCGCAGCTCTTCAATGTACTCAAGGGAGACCTTTCGCTGGTCGGTCCCCGGCCCACGAGCCTCATGCGCGACCAGTACACCCGGTGGCAGACCGAGCGCTTCGAGGTGATGCCGGGCCTGACCGGACTCTGGCAGATCGCCGGGCGCGACGACCCGTCGTTCGACACGCGCGGACGTCTCGACATCGCGTACGCGACTCGCCGGTGCCTGCGGCTCGACATCGAGATCCTGCTGCGGACGATTCCCTCTGTGATCTTCGCCCGAGGAGCGTGGTGACACGTGACGAGCCGATGAGAGACTTCTCCGAGTTTTCTCCCTTTGCGCGGCGGCGTTGGTGGGTCATGGCGCTGCAGGGCCTGATCGCGGTGATCGTTCTGTGCGGGGCTCTCGCGGTCTTCAACCGCTCGTCGAGCTCGACGACGACCCATCTGGTCCTGAGACCCGCCTCATCCCTGCCCGCCCCGCAGGTGCCTGGGGCGATCGACGGCTTGCGGCCCGACGGCTCGCTCGTGCAGACGGTCCTGCACGTCCTGGGGAGCGATCGGCTCCTGCAACAGGCGCTCGCCGCGACCAAGCCGAACGATCCGTCGCGCTATTCGATCAAAGCGACGGTGCAACCCGGCAGCGCGTTCTTCGACCAGGAAGTTGCGGGACCCGATGCGCAGGCCGGGCAGGCGATCGCACGGAGTCTGAACATCGCCGATGCCTCATATATCGGCGCCGCCTACACCGCGTACTCGCTCGATGTCGTCGGAACCGACGTGTCGACGCGTGACTCGTTCCCGCCGAAACCGGCCGTGGCGCTCCTGGTGTTGTTGCTCGGAGTCGCGTTCGGTCTGGCAACCGTGTTCGCCGACTGGTGGTTCCTCGAGCCGCGGCGGGCGGGCGCGCGCATGCCTGCGGTCCGTCTCGACGGGATCGAGGTGCCGGAGGGCGTTTCCGCGGTATCCGAACGGCTCGCGGCCCGTGAGGCTTGAGGCGGGGCTGCGCGCCTCGCGTCTCACGATCGAACAGACCGGCGAACGGAACGGCGAACGGACGGCATGGCTGCCGGCGGTCGGCGCCGGCGCGATTACCACTGTCACCGTCGTCGCGGTCGCGGCGACGCATCAGCCCGGCCGGCTCGCGCTCGCGGCGCTCGGCGGGATCGTGGTGCTGGCTGCGGCCCTCGTCGAGCCTCGGCTCGTCTTCGCGGGGATCCTGTTCGCGCTCGCGGGCTACCTCCCTGACGTCCTCCTCTCGAACGGGACGGCCGGGCCCGCCCTCTTGGCGGTGATGGCGGGCGCGGTGGTGCTGCGTGCGTCGACGCGCGTCGAGTCGTGGCCGGTACCGCGCGAAATGTGGTGGCTCCTTGCCTTCGGTTGCGCACTCGTCGTCTCGAGCGCGGGCGCGGCTGATGCCGGCGCCGCGAACTCCCGCATCGTCGACTTCATCGGCTTCGCTCTGCTCGTTGCGTTGATGCTTCTCCTCGTCGACTCCGAGGCGGCCTTGCGCCGGGCGATGTGGTGCGTGGCCGGCGCGATCGGAGTGCTCGCAGTTCTTGCGCTCGTACAGCGGGCCGCACACCTGAACTCGACCGCCTTCGGCGGTCTCGCAACCATGGTGCGCGACGGCTCGACCCTGCGCAGCGGCGGCCCGCTCAGCGCGAACTTCTTCGGTGAGATTCTCGCTCCCGCGGCGATCCTGGGTGTGTACCTGGCGCTCGACGCGCGATCGAAGAGAGCCCGCGCGGTCGCGGTCGGCATCTCCTTCGCATGCGTGGCCGCCCTGTTCGAAACCGGCTCCCGTGGTGCGTTCGTGGCGATCGTCGCGGCCGTGGCGCTGTGCATGCTCTTGCGTCGCGTGCGCGTCATCACGTGGGTCGCGATCATCGTTGCCGCGGTGCTCGCGATCGGTCTGCTGCTCCCCGCTGACGCCCGGGCGAGGCTTTCGGCGCTGGGCGGCGCCCTCAGCACGAGCTCGATCGAACAAAACGACTCGTTCCGGGGTCGTCTGAGCGAGAATCTCGCCGCGCTCGACATGTTCCGCGTGCATCCGCTCACCGGCGTGGGACCGGGCAACTTCGAAACGCACTACCTCAGCTACGCGCCTGCGCTCAACCTCGACCAGCGGGCCGAGGTTCGAAGTGCACACAGCCTCTATCTCGAATCGCTCGCCGAGACGGGTCTGCTGGGCACGATCGCGTTCTTCGGCCTGATCGCGTTCGCGCTGCTTCGAGCGTGGCGAGGTCGCCGAAGCGGGAACGTTCGCCTCGGCCTGCTGACCGAAGGTGCCCTCGTCGCGTTGTTCGCCTTTCTCGTCGGGGCGCTCACACTTCACCTGGCGTATCCACGGTTCCTGTGGCTCTTTGTCGGCCTGACCCTCGCGGCGGGCCGAACGGCTCGGAAGAGTCGGAAGGCCGTTGCGTGATCCTCCTCGTATTCGTCGTCTCGCTGGGTCTCGTCGGTTGGGTGTACGTCGGATACCCGCTGCTGCTCGGCGTCCTCGGCCGCGTTCGGCCGCGTCCGCACCGACGTGCGGCGATATGCCCATCGCTCTCCGTCGTCGTAGCGGCCCACGACGAGGAGGTGCAGATCGCGCGCAAGATCGCCGACATCCGCGCGTGCGACTATCCGCACGATCGGATGGAGATCATCGTTGCCTCCGACGGTTCGGACGATGGGACGGTCGCGGATGCGCGCGCCGCCGGCGCGGAACAGGTACTCGACTTGCCTCGGGTGGGCAAGGTCCGGGCGCTCGTGGTCGCAGTCGAGCACGCGCGCGGCGACGTGATCGTGTTCAGTGACGCCGACTCCCGATTCGAATGCGCAACCCTCCGACAGTTGGTCTCGAACTTTGCCGACGACTCGGTCGGAGCGGTGGCGGCGAACGAGGTGCAGGTCGAAGAACGTGACGGCACGCTCGTCGGCCGAGGCGAGGGTCTGTACTGGCGCTACGAGAACTGGGTCCGGCGGGCCGAGGACCGGGTCGGAAGCGTCGTCTCGGCGGGCGGTCGTCTCTTCGCGATGCGGCGCGAGCTCTTCCGTGCGCCCGATGCTGCACATGCGGACGATTTCGCCATTTCCACTCAGGTGATCCCGCAGGGGTACACGCTCGCCTTCGATCGCGACGCGCGTGTGCTCGTGCAGCTTCCCTCGCAGGGGCGCGCCGAGCTCCGGCGCAAGGTCCGCGTCATGAACGGCGGTCTTCGGGCCGCGTGCGCGCTGCTGTCGGTACGACTGCTGCTCGATCGGCCGGCATACGCCCTCCAACTGTTGTCGCACAAGATCCTCCGCCGCTTCGTCGCGTTCTTCCTCGCCGCGGCGCTCCTCGTCTCCGTCTTGGGCGTGGCACACAACGCGGCGTGGTGGATCGTCCTCGCTCCGCAATGCGCGTTCTATGCGGTGGCGATCGTCGGTGCGTTCGGCGCGCGGTCCGGACGGCGTCCATCACGTGTGCTCGCGGTGCCGTATTACTTCTGTCTCGCGAACCTCGCGGCCGCCGTCGCAGTCGCGAGCGTTCTGCTCGGAGTGCGCTACGAGCGGTGGCAGCCGGAGCTCACGCGGGCCGGGCCGATGCAGGCGAGAACGTGAGCGGTCGACCGGCGGGTGAACGCGCCTCGCCTGCCGCCCGCGTCCGAGCCGACGTCGTCCACTCGCTCGACGCCGTGGCGCAGTTCGTGACCCGGCGAACCGGCGCGGCAGATCGTCGCCGGGTCGTGCTCTGCTACCACTCCGTGCATCCGAGCGCGCCGTTCGCATCGGCGTCACCCGCGGTGTTCGCCGACCATCTCGATTGGTTGACCGACAACTGTGACGTCGTACCGCTCACCGATCTCCGCGACGCCGCGGCTGCGCAGCGCCCGCGCGTCGCGATCACCTTCGACGACGGCTACCTCGACAACTTCGTGCATGCATTTCCGCTGCTCGCCGCGCGCGGACTGTCGGCCACGTTCTTCCTGACCGCCGGGTTGGTAGAGCGCGACCCGGCCGTGATCGCCGGCATGGCCAAGCTCTGGGGATGTGCGATCGATGACGTGGAGCCGCTCGGGTGGGAGCAGGCCCGGGAGATGGCGGCTTCGGGAATGGATTTCGGCTCGCACACTTGGAGCCACGGCAACCTCGCCCTGATGCACCCGGCGCGCGCAACTTGTGAGCTGCGGATCGCGAAGGACTGCCTGGAACAGCGGCTCGGGCGCACGATCGACTCGGTCGCGTACCCATTTGGGCGAGTGCACGTGCACGTGACCGAGGACACGATCGCGTCGGCGCGTGCCGCCGGCCACACCCTCGGCGTCGTCACGTTGCCTCGGGCGGTGCGGCGATCGGACGACGCGCTCCGGCTGCCGCGCCTCGTCGTCGGTGACGACGACGTGACAGCCCTCGCCCGGAAGGTGCTGGGTGCCATCGACTGGCACGCGACGATCCACGAGCGGACCCCGACGCGGCCGCGTGCTGCATCGACACCCGAGATCGCGGTTCCGGTCGCGACTGCGGCGAGCTCGCCCCTCGTCGAGGATCCCCGACCTCTCGTCAGCGTCATCGTCACGACGTTCAACTACGCGCACTTCCTCCCGACTGCGATCG
>JAXDPR010000331.1:0-5631 GCA_034668265.1 Sphingomonadales bacterium | reverse complement strand
GAGCTGCCACCGTCGCTGCGCGACGTGTTGCTGGTTCGGGTCGAGGCCTGTTCGGACGATACGCAGGAGCTCCTGCGGCTCGCGGCCGCGGCCGGCCGCACGGTGCACCACGGGTTGCTCGCGGCCGTCGCCAACCGCGACGACGCCCAGCTCCGGGAGCAGCTGCGGGAGGCGATCGCGCAACAGCTGATCGAACCCAGCGGCGAGCAGGAGTACACGTTCCGGCACGCGTTGCTCCAGGAGGCGTTGTACGACGAGTTGCTTCCCGGAGAACGAGTCGACGTGCATGCCGCGTACGCGCGCACGTTGACTGACCATCCCGAACTTGCCGGCGGTGACCGAGCGGGCGTCTCCTCGTTGCTGGCCCACCACTGGTACGCCGCCCACGATCTCGGGCCCGCGCTCGCGGCCTCGATCGCGGCCGCACTCGTCGCCGAGCGCGTGACGGCCGTCCCGGAAGCGCGCGGGCACTTCGAGCGCGCGCTGAGCCTGTGGTCGACCGCGCCTGGCGATCGCGCCGACCTGCCGCTCGACCACATCGAGGTGTTGCACCGGCTCGCGGACACCGCGTACCTGATGGCCGACTACGACCGCGCGCTGCATCTCATCGACACCGCGGTGGCGGAGGCCCGCGAGATCGGCGATCCGTTCCGGGTGAGCTCGCTGCTCGTGCGCCGCGGGCGGTACGTGTGGGCCGGCGGCACACCTGTCGCGGCGCTGGCGACCTACGAAGAGGCGTTGTCGACGTGCCCGGCGTCGCCGCCGACGATGCAGCGCGCCCGCGCGCTCTCGGCCTACGGCCAGTCGCTGATGCTCATGTCACGCAATGCGGAGGCCGTCATCGCGTGCCGGGAGGCGATCCAGGTCGCGGCCGAGACCGGTGATCGCGCGACCGGCGGCCACGCCCGCAACTCTCTCGGAACCGCACTCGGCGGTCTGGCGCGGTTCGACGAAGGAATCGCGCTGCTCCGCGAATCGCTCGAGATCGCGCGCGATGTCGACAACGTCGACGACACGTGCCGCGCGTACGTCAACTTGTCCGAGACGTTGCTCGCGGCCGGAGATCTCGACGAGGCAATGCACATCGCGCTCGACGGCGCGGAGTTTGCGCGCCGGCTCGGCTTCCACCGTGCGTACGGGAGCTATCTCCTCGCGAACGCGGCGATGATCTCGTTTCAACGCGGCGACTGGGACGACGTCGACGACGCCACGAGAGCAGCGCTCACCTTCGACGCGCAAAGCATGGCAGCGCTGCGCGTCCACGCGGTGCGATCCCGGATGTTGCTTGCTCGCGGCGACGCCGACGGCGCAGAACGCCAGCTCGCCCCCGCGCTCGCGCTCGCGGTCCACGCCGACGACGTGCAGCACGGCGCGCTCGCTCACCTCGCCCGGGCCGAGCTCCTCGCGGCGCAGGGACGAGGGCGCGACGCGATCGCGGCTGCGGCCGAGGCGGTTCGGGCCACCGTCAACACCGACGATGCGTTGTACGCGGAACCGGCCGTCCGCCTCGGGGTTGCGGTCGCGGCTGACCTCGCCGAGGAGGCGCGGGCCCGCCACGACGACGATGGCACAGCCGAGGCGGCGCGCCTCGCCGAGCCTTTTCTCGCGCGCGCCCGGGCGCTCGCGGAACGCGACGCGGCGGGCACGCTGCCACCGCGAACGCGCGGTGAGCTCGCGACCATCCTCGCGGAGAAAAGTCGGCTCGACGGAGCTCACGACGTCGACGCGTGGAGACTCGCGGTCGCGACCTGGCGGGAGATCGGTGAGCCGTTCCCCGAGGCGCAGGCGCGCGTCCGGACGGCGGCCGCGCTGCTCGCGACGCAGGCTCCCCGAGCCGAGATCGAGGAACAGTTGCGAGCCGCGGCGGCCCTCGCCGATGAGCTGCGCGCGACATCGCTGCGCGACGACGTCGACCGCGTGGCGCGTTGGGCGCGCGTCGACCTCGACGTCCGCGCGCCGATTGCAGACGTACCGGATGGCGTCGCGGCTCCACGGGAGGACGTTTCTCCGGTGCCGTTCGCGCTGACGCCGCGCGAATTGCAGGTACTCGCGTTCGTCGCCGACGGTCGCACGAACCGGCAGATCGCGGAAGCGTTGTTCATCAACCAGAAGACGGCGAGCGTGCACGTCTCCAACATCTTGTCGAAGCTCGGGGTCGCGAACCGCGCCGAGGCTGCTGCAGTCGCGCACCGTGTGGGGCTTGCCAACGAGTAGGTAGTAACACGCAAAGCCGTGCGAGACCGCCCGCCCGTCGGTAGTGTCCTGGGCGCTTCGGTCCGACGGAGGTTGTGTGCGGCGGTTCTGGTCCTGGCTCGGCCTCAATCTGGGGAAGCACTGGATTGCGGTCATGGTCGTCGGCGGTCTGCTCACTGTCGGGCTCGGCTATGGCACCACCAAGCTGAAGTTCTCGACCGACCAGAGCAACTATCTCAACAAGAGCGACCAGGTCTACAAGGACAACGTCGCTTATCAGAAGCTGTTCGGCGGCGAGGCAATGCTCACGCTCGTCACCATGGAGCCGGGCCACACCGTCGCCGAGTTGTTCACGGCCGGCGACATCGCGCAGTGGGCGAAGGCCGCACGCGAGATCGACGCCTCCGACCGCGTGCTCAACACGGTGACCCCACTCACCGCGATGCAGTGGAACGACGAGCTGGTCAAGGGTCCGAAGGGCGATGTGACCCAGAGCGTCGCGGGCAAACTCCTCACGGCCGACCTGACGCGTGATCCCTCGAAGGCAGGCCAGGCCGCGCGCAGCACGTCGGCGCTCGCGACCGTTCAACGCATCAATGCGATCCCGGTCGCGCAACGTGTACTCACCAATCCGAAGTACATCGACTTCCTGCTCTACGACAACCCGTTGCCGGGCAATCCCAAGCCGATCCGTACGCCGCTGTTGCCGTTCTTCCCCGACGCCCGCCACGCCCAGATGGTCGTGCGGTTGCAGGGCAACCAGTCGATCAAGGACGAAGGCAAGGCGGCCGACCTCATCACCGCGACCGCGAACCAGATGCACTTCGAACACGCGTCGATGGTGACCACGGGCGCGCCCGCGCTGCTCGAGAACCTCAACAACTACCTGACCGGCGGCATGACGACCCTCGCGCTGATCGCGATCGCGATCATGGCCGTGATCCTCTTGTTGCTGTTCCGCGTGCGCTGGCGCCTCCTGCCGCTCGGGATCGTCCTCGTCGGCGTCATCTGGGCGTTCGGCGCGGCCGGCTACCTCGGTATCCCACTGACCATCGTGACGATCTCCGGCCTCCCGGTGATGCTCGGCATCGGCATCGACTACGCGATCCAGATGCACGCGCGGGTCGAGGAAGAAGTTGTCGTCTCCCGGGCCGATCATCCGATCCAAGAGACGGCACGGAACCTGGGGCCGGCCCTCCTCGTCGTGACGATCGACGCGATCCTCGCGTTCGCGGCGCTGCACTACGCCAAAGTGCCGATGTTGCGCGAGTTCGGGCTGCTGCTGATCATCGGCGTCACCGCGATCTGCCTCAACAGCATCGTCGGGACGCTCGCGATCCTCGGGATCCGCGAGTACCGCTCGCCGACGAAGGGCGTCGACTTCACCGAAGGATTCCTCGGACGGCTGACGGTCCGGCTCGGTTCGATCACCGATCGGGTCGCCCCCGCGCTCGCGATCGCCAGCCTGATCATCTTCGCGGGCGGGATCCTCGTCGAGGGCAAGCTCGTCCTGCAGACGGACCCGACCCAATGGGTCAACCAGAAGTCGCAGGTCATCAAGAACTTGAACGTGCTCGACCGCGAAGTCCATTCGTCGAGCGAGCTCGGCGTGTACGTGCAGGCGCCCGATGCGTTCGCGCAATCCGGTGTGACGTTCGTGGACCAATTCACGCGGTCGCAGCTGAAGAAGTATCCCGAGACACTGCTCACTGCGTCGGGAATCGTGTCGACGGTCAGCCAGCTCAGCGACGTTCCCGGAGCGTCCCATCTCACGCCCACGTCGGCCCAGGTCCGGAGCGTGTACGAGACGGCGCCGCGCGACATCAAGCTGTCGACGGTCGCGCCGAACGGCAAGGCGATGAACATCATCTTCCGGACCGGCCCGAGTGGTCTCGACTCGCGCGCCAAGGTCGTGCGTGAGGTGCGGGCGACAGTGCATCCGCCCGCGAACGTGCGCGCCACGCCGTCGGGTCTCGCCGTGGTCGGGGTCGGTCTCCTCGACAACCTCGAGGCGAACCGCGTGATCCTGACGTATGTCGCGATCCTGTTCGTCTTCCTGTTCCTCTGCGCGCGGCTGCGCAGCATCATCCGCGCCTTGCTGTCACTCGTGCCCGTGCTGATCGCGGTCGGCGCGTCGTCGTTGTTCGCCTACGCCCTCAGTCTCAAGCTGAGCCCGATGACCGCGGTCGGAGGTCCGCTCGTGGTCGCGGCGTGTACCGAGTTCACGTCGTTGATCCTGTTGCGCTTCGTCGAGGAGCGCGACCGCGGCATGACGCCGAGGCAGGCCATGGACGTAGCCGCCTCCCGTACCGGCCGCGCGTTCATCGTCTCGGCTCTCACCGCGATCGCGGGCGTCGCAGTCATCGCCACGTCGTCATTGCCGCTGCTGCACGACTTCGGCCAACTCGTGGCGCTCAACGTCACGATCGCGTTGCTGAGTGCGCTGGTCATCCTGCCGCCGATGCTCGTGTGGGCCGACCGGCGCAACTGGGTGTCGCGCGGGCTCGTTCCCGCCGATCGGCTCGCGCAGGGCGTCGGGAACCGGGCTTAGGGCCGGCCCGCCTCTTCCCAGGCGACGTGGGCGCGCTGGGCGCGGGCCCACAGTGCATCGATCTCGGTCGAACCGTGCGTCATCGCCTCGAGGTCGAGCCCGAAGCGGTCGCGGAGCACGTCGACCAGATCGTCGCGGCTCTCGACGATCGAGTCGTACGCATCGGCGCCGACCCGCCGCAACCACAGTCCCGAGAGCGCGTCGGCACCGGTCGCGTCGCGACGCTGCGCGGACAGCACCTTCACGAAGCCCGATTCGGGTGCGGTCGACAGCCACCGGTTGCGTTCCGCGAACGCATCCATCGTCGCCGGCGCCGATCGCCACGACATTCCGGGGAACATACCCAGCGGATCGTGGGTGAGGTGCCAGTCGCCGACTCCGCCCGGCGTCTCGTCGAGCGCGAGCCGGAACGGACCCTGCTCGTACGTGCCCGCGAGCAGCGGCAGCGGCTCGTGCAGCGCGTCGCCGAGACCGGCATCGACGTACCACTGCCCACCGGGATTTTCGTGGCTCGGAAGGTCGCTCACTGTGAGCACGAGGTGGTTGCTCATCGCGCCGGGGTCGGGCCCGTCCGGACCGTGCACCCCACCGACGTGCCGGTGCACCGCGTACCCGAGCGTCCCGAGCAGCTCGCTGAACGCGCCGTTGAGGTGGAAGCAGTAGCCGCCGCGGTTCCGGGTTGCGATGCGGGTGACCGACTCCGCCGGCGTGACGTCCCACGTGTCGCCGAGATGGATCCACAGCGTTTCGTAAGGGACCCGCTCGACGTGGGCGCGATGAAGTCGGTACAGCGCGTCGACCGACGGCGGCTCCGCGTCGAGCCCGAGTCGGCCCAGGTATGCATCGCGCAGGGGCAGCGGGTGTGCGGTCACGACCGAACCATAGGA
>JAXDPR010000330.1:0-4391 GCA_034668265.1 Sphingomonadales bacterium | reverse complement strand
CCCAGCCGTCCATCATCACGATGGGCACGCCCATCGCCGCGGGCGCGGTGAGCGAGAACGACAGCGGCGCCGCGTGGTACAGGGGTCCGGTGCACAGGTGCATGTGCCGTTGACCGCGGTACTGCGTCAGTCGCGCGACGCCGAGTGCGCCGCGCGGGTCGGGCGGGCGGCGCACGCCCTTCGGACGGCGGGTCGTGCCCGACGTGTAGAGCATGGTGGCGCCGGGCCTGGGGTCGTCAATATCTTCGCCGGGTTCGGCGGCGAGCACCGCGCCCCATTCCTCGAAGCCCTCGATGTCACCGCCGACCGCGATGGTCACGCGCAGCCGGGGCGCGAGATCGGCGGCCTCGCGCGCGACTTTGGCGAAACGCGCGTCGGCGACGAACGCGGTCGCCTCGCTGTCGTCGACGATGTAGCCCGCTTCGTCGCTCGTGAGGTGCCAATTGACCGTCGTGAGGCGCAGCCCGGCGCGCTGCGCGGCTGCGATTGTCTCCGCGAACTCGGGCCGGTTCGAACACATCAGCGCGATCCCGTCACCCGCTTTCACTCCCCTTTTCCGGAGCGCGCGCACCAACCGGTTCGCGTTCGCGTTCAACTCGGCGCGCGTGCGATCGCCCGCCTCGGAGATGATCGCCGGGTGCTCGCCGTTCTCCCCGGCCCAGAAGGCCGCGAGCATGCCGCGGTCAGCCGCCGCGTGGAGCCGTTCGGGGTCGGGCGCGCTCACGGTGTCGATGCTTGCCGGTCATCGTCGGTCGCGTCCAGCGACGCCGAACACCGGCGCAGGTGCGCCGCCCTCAGCTCGCGGATGCGGCGCGGTCCTTTTCGACCTCGTCGAGCGCGGCGTACTCGTCACCGGTGTCGACCCAGTCCTCGAACTGGATGACGCCGATCTCGGTGAAGCGTTCACGTAGCCAGCCGTCGGAACCGTCGAGCAGCCCCAGCTTCTTGCAGTTCGGCACGATCTTCGAGAACAGCAACTGCTGGAAGACCTGCTGCGCGGGCGGGTTGACCTTGTCCATGGTGCGATAGATCGCCTCGGGGTCGACGCCCATGCGCGCCCACATCTCCGCATGCGCGAAACGGCGCTGCAGTCGCCGGGCGACGTCGAACGCGAATTCCTGGCGCTCCCGCAGCTCGGTGTCGGTGAGCTCCTTGTAGAACTCCTGCAGTGACAACACGCCGAAGGCAACGTGACGCGCTTCGTCGCTCATCACGTACCGCAACAGCTTCTTCAGCAGCGGCTCGCTCGTGATCTGCTGCATCAACCCGAACGCGGCGAGCGCAAGACCCTCGACCATGATCTGCATGCCCAGGTATGCGATGTCCCAGCGCGGATCGGAGAGGATGTCGTCGAGGATGCCTTTGAGGTTCTCGTTGATCCCGTACTGCGTCCCGAGCTTCTCGTCGAGGTACCGGGCGAACACCTCGACGTGGCGGGCCTCGTCGACCACCTGGGTCGCGGCGTAGTACTTCGCGTCGATCCACGGCACGGTCTCGACGATGCGCGCGGTGCACAGCAACGCGCCCTGCTCGCCGTGCATGAACTGCGACAGCAGCGAGTTCTGCAGCTCGACGCCGACCTGACGCCATTCCTTGTCACCGAAGTGCTTCACGGGCGAGTCTTCGGCTTCGGCGAGCGCCTGGAACCGTGCGGTCCCGCCCTGACCGAGCTCGTCGGCGACCTTCTCGGGATCGACGTCGATCGACCAGTCGAGGTCGACCGATGCGTTCCACTGCGAGGTCTTCGCCTTCTCGTAGAGCTTCATGAGCGGCAGCCGGCTGCGCTCGTAGTCCCACGTGAAGATCGTGTCGAACTCCGCGGTCACGGCGTGCGCCAGCTCGAGGTCGTCACCGTTCACGCCGTTCACTGCATCACTCATTCGTCACTCCTCCGAGATTGCGTCGAGTAGACGCGCGATCAGTTCGTGCCAGGCACCCTCCGCGGGCGCCTCGACGTTCAACGTGCGCATGACCAGCGCGCCCATCGCGAGCGTGAGCCCGAACCGGGCGAACACGTCGGAGTCGAGCGCAGGATCGATCGCGCCGTCGGCTTTCGCCCGATCGACGACGTCGACGAGCACCGCTTCGCGCTCCTGCAGTCGTTCGCGCAGCGCGGCGGCGAGATGATCGTCGCGGCGCGCGGCTGCGATCGCGTCGATGAGGAGCGGCGGCTGGCGCCGCGGGCGCACCAGTTGGTCGCCGAGGAGCTCGAGGAACTCGCGCGGCTCTCGCCCGAGCGCCGCCGCGAGCAGCGCGTCGACCTCGATGCCGGCCCGGGCGCCGATTGCGGCGAACAGCAGCTCGTCCTTGCCCCGGAAGTTGGCGTACACGGCCCCCGTCGTGAGCCCCGCGGCCCGGGCAATGTCCTGGAGACGGGCACCTTCGTAGCCCTGCTCGACGAACACCTCGACCGCCGCGGTGAGCAGGCGATCCCGGGTCGACGTGTCCTGGAGGGCAGCCATCCCTGGATGATAACCGTCATTATCCGAGGTGGCAACGCACCGGCCCGGGCAACCGGGATGCGAAACTGCCGCTGTGGACCTCCCCGTGACCCAACTCCCCGTGACCGTGGCCGACGTCCGCGCCGCAGCCGACACGATCCGGGGGGCCGTCAAGGTCACGCCCACCGCGCACTCGCAGACGCTCTCGGCCATCACCGGTGCCCACGTGTGGCTGAAGTTCGAGAACCTGCAGTTCACGGGTGCGTTCAAGGAGCGCGGCGCCCGCAATTTCCTCGCGCACCTGTCGGCGGCCCGTCGGACGCGGGGCGTCGTCGCGGCGTCGGCCGGGAACCACGCCCAGGGGGTCGCCTACCACGCCCGGTTGCTCGGCATCGCGGCTACGATCGTGATGCCGGCCGACACGCCGTTCGCCAAGGTGTCGAATACCGCCTTGCACGGCGCGGAGGTCGTGCTCGAAGGAGCCGACTACGCGGGCGCACTCGAGAGCGCGCTCCGCCTCGCGCACGCAACCGGAGCGACACTCGTTCCCGCGTTCGACGACCCCCTCGTGATCGCGGGCCAGGGCACGATCGGCCTCGAGCTCCTCGAACAGACGAGCACCCACCCGCTCGACGCTGTGGTCGTGCCGATCGGCGGCGGCGGGCTCATCGCGGGCATTGCCGTCGCGATCAAAGCGCTACGACCCGAAGTGCGCGTGGTGGGCGTGCAGGCCGAGGGGTACGCGGGGATGATGCACGCGCTCGGCCGGGGCGCGACCGCGACGCGCGGACCGACGATCGCGGAGGGCATCGCAGTCGCCGACCCGGGCGCGCTCACGCGTCACTTCGTCGCCGATCTCGTCGACGAGATCGTGGTCGTGTCGGAGCAGAGCATCGAAGAGGCGATCGGGCTCGGCGCCGAGATCGAAAAGACGATCCTCGAGGGCGCGGGCGCGGCTGGGCTCGCCGCCCTGCTCGAACATCGAGGGATGTTCCGCGACCAGAACGTCGCCGTTGTCTTGAGCGGCGGCAATATCGACGCGCGGATGCTCGCATCGGTGTTGTTGCGCGCGCTGGCGCGTTCCGGCCGACTGGTACGCCTGCAGATCGAGCTTCCCGACCGCCCGGGCGTACTCGCGGCCGTCGCCCAGATAGTCGGCGGGCTGCGCGCGAACATCGTCGACGTCGAGCACCGGCGCGATCTGCCCGGTGTCGCGTTGAAGAGCGTGCGCCTCGACGTGTCGGTCGAGACGCGCGACCGGGTCCATGCAGACGAGATCGTGAACGCGCTCGAAGCCGGCGGCTTTCGAGTCGAGATCGTGTGATCACCGTTCGCATCGCCCGGCCCGAAGAAAGGGAGCCATGTGAACGACGGCTTCAGGTCGTCCCGACGCTCTCTTCGCGCACGAAGTCGGCGATGCGTTGCCGGGTCACTCCGAACAACGAACCGATTCGGTCCATAGACATTCCCTCGGCGTAGAGCGCGCGCGCTTCCGCTCGCTGAAGCCGTCCGGCCGCCTCGACCAACTCGTTCACGCTTTCCCGCGTGCGCTCGACGATCAGCGGCGGGATCTCATCCGGAACGATGACCGAGTACGAGATACCCGACTCCCGTCGCGTCCGAATGAGCGCGGCGCGGCGCGCGATCTTCGTCTTCTGCTCACAGATCCCGTTGAGCACCGCCACGAGATTGTCGATCGCGTCGAGCACCGGATCATCAGCCACAGCAGCTCCCAAACTCATCCACAACAGTTCGGTGAGGCACGTTAGAAGAACATAAAGGTGCGCGGGCCCGCTTGCCGTAGGGGGTCTTGCGATAGAGTTCCGGGCGACGGACGCACACGGAATGTGCCGTCCGATTTGCTGGGGGAAAACACATGCGGCGGGCGAATCGGTTCTTTCGACGCGGAATGTCCGTAGGTCGCCACATCGGGTTGAAGGCTGCGGTCGT
>JAXDPR010000329.1:0-2829 GCA_034668265.1 Sphingomonadales bacterium | reverse complement strand
GTGAAGTCCATCCGGATCAGGCCCGCCGGGAACGAAATGAGGTGGCGGATGACCGGGAGCAGCCGGGCGAAAAAAATCCCGCCCAGCTCGTAGCGATGCAGCCACCGTTCCGCTCCCTCGAGTTTCGCTTCGTTGACGAAGAAATACTTGCCCCTGCGCGCGATCACCGCCCGGCCCAGCCAAAGCGCGACCCAATAACTCGCTGCCGCGCCCAGCCATGAGCCAAATGTTCCCGCCGCGATTACGCCATACACGTTGAGTTTCCCTTCCGCCGCGAGGAACGCCGCCGGCGGAATGACCAGCTCGCTCGGCACAGGAAAGATGGAGCTTTCCATCGCCATGAGCACGATGATGCCGAGATAACCCCAGTTCTGGACCCAGCCAAACCAGACTTCAAGAAGGTGATGCATGAGAAGAATTCAGATTTTCGATTTCAGATTTCAGATTTAGCGTGATCGGCGGTAACAGGTCGCGCGTTAGTTCAATCTGAAATCGGCAATCTGCAATCTTAAATTCCACCATGTCGATCTACCGCCGCGTCCTTGCTTACTACCGGCCGTTTTCGGTGCAGACGGCGTTTGGCCTGATTTTGTCGCTGGCCGCGATCGCGCTGAGCCTGCTGAAACCGTGGCCGCTCAAGATCATCGTGGACGATGTCCTGCAGCAGAATCCGCAGGCGCGGTTCGGCAATTCGCCCAACCTCATTCCCCTGCTCTGCCTCGGCTTCGTCACGATCCAACTTCTTTGGGGCCTGCTCAATCTCGCCAGCAATTACCTGTTCGTGAAGGTCGGCCTTCAGGCGCTCCTAAAACTGCGCACCGACCTTTATGCCTACCTGCAATCGCTCTCGTTGAAATATCACGACGCCCGGCGCTCCAGTGATTCCAGTTTCCGCGTGGCCTACGATTCGCAATCGATCCAGACCATCTACAACAAAGGATTCACGAACATTTTCGGCTCGATCGTCACGTTGATCGGCACGTTCGTGATCATGCTGCGGATGGACTGGCAGCTTGCCTTGCTCTCGCTCGCCATTGTCCCGTTCCTCTTCGCCGCGATTTATTTTTTCGCGCATCGCATCCGGACCCAATCCACGTCGATCCAGGAACAGGACAGCGCAATGCTCGCCCAGGCGCAGGAAGGACTCGGAGCCATCCGGATGGTTCACGCCTTCGGTCGCGAGGATTTCGAGGTTTCGCAATTTCATCAGCGCGCGAGCGAAAGTCTCCAGGCGAATCTGCGCCTCACCCTGACGAACGTGAACAGCGCCCTGGTGATCGGCACGCTCATCGCCGTCGGGACCGCCGCGATGTATTACGTCGGGTCGCTCCACGTCCTGCGCGGCACGCTGACCCTGGGCTCACTCCTGGTCTTCAGCGCCTACCTGTTGATGCTCTACCAGCCGCTCGAATCCCTGACCTACACCGCTTGGGCGATGGAAGGCGCGACGGCTGGAGCGCGGCGGTGTTTTGAAGTCCTCGATCGCGCCGATGATGTGGTCGACGCGCCGGATGCGAAGGAAATCGACGAAACAAGCGGCGCGCTCGGTTTTCAGAACGTCGCGTTCAGCTACGGCTCCGAGCGGCCCGTGCTGCACGATATCGACCTCTCGATTTCGCCAAACCAGATCGTCGCCCTTGTCGGCGGAACGGGCGCGGGCAAGAGCACGCTGTTGAGCCTCGTCCCGCGGTTCTACGATCCGAACGCGGGCACGGTCACGCTCGACGGCCACGACCTGCGGGCGATCACCAAGAAATCGTTGCGCGCAAAGATCGCGATCGTTCTCCAGGACACGCTTCTGTTTTCCACCACCATCCGCGAGAACATCGCTTACGGCCGGCCCGGCGCGACCGACGACCAAATCCGGGACGCCGCGCGCCGCGCGCAAGCCGACGAATTCATCAGCCGCCTGCCGGCCGGTTACGACAGCCCGGTCGGTGAACGCGGCGGACATCTCAGCGTCGGTCAACGGCAGCGGATTGGGATCGCCCGCGCATTTTTGAAGGACGCACCGATTCTTCTGTTGGATGAGCCTACCTCCGCGCTCGACCCGACCACCGAAGCCGCCATCATGGAAACCATCAAGGACCTGATGCACGGCCGCACCACTCTCATTGTCACCCATCGGCTCGCGACCATTCACTCGGTGGATCGCATCGTCGTTCTCGAACACGGACGCATCGTTGAGCAAGGGACTGGCGCCGAGCTGGTCGCGAAAGGCGGCGTTTACGCGAAACTCTACGCCTCCGGGAACTACGCATCATGAGCAACGTCAACAACGAGCGACGGGTCGAGGGAGATTGGTGGAAGGAAGCGATCCCGCCCAACGTCATTTTCGGCGACGGATTTTATTGCGAGAGCGCCCAGATATTTCGCCACCTCAAAAGCAAAGCGCCGCGCGCCGTCGTTCTCGGCGATCACGTTTCCTGTTATGCCGGTTGCTCCTTCGCGATCGGCGTGAACGGCAGTTGCACTGTCGGCGATTTCACTCTCATGAACGGCGCGCTCGTCATGGCTGAGGAACGAATCGAGATCGGTTCGCATTGCCTCATCTCGTGGAACGTTGGTATCGCCGATTCGGATTTTCATCCGCTCGCGCCCGCCCAGCGCATCATCGACGCGCACGCGCTCGCGCCGTTCTTCAAGGAGCGCCCGCCTCGTCCCGAACTGCGCACCATTCCCGTCATCAATTCCGATAACGACTGGATCGGCATGAACGCCATCATTTTGAAAGGCGTCACCATCGGCGAAAATTCCGTCGTCGCGGCGGGCGCCGTGGTCACCAAGAGCGTCCCCGCCAATGTCGTCGTCGCCGGCAATCCCGCGGTG
>JAXDPR010000328.1:0-2622 GCA_034668265.1 Sphingomonadales bacterium | reverse complement strand
GCCGCCGCCGCTGTCGGAATTATTGCCCGGACCGACTGCTGAATTTCCGGAGATGGTGACGGTATAGAGTGAAATTTTCCCACCCCGGTTGAAAATACCGCCACCGCTACCGGCCTGAGTAGTGCTGCTGACGGTGTTGTTAAAGAGAGTGCTTCTGATGACGGTCAACGTGCCGAAGTCGTTATGAATGCCGCCACCGTTGAGGGCGAGATTCCCCGTGATGGTGCAATTGGTGATCGTCAGCGTCGCCGGGTTGTAGATGCCTCCTCCGAGCTGGCCAGCCGCGTTGCCGTTGGCAATGGTCAAACCGGAAATACTCACCCTCGGCGTGCCAGAAATATTGAAGATGCGAAAGTTTGCCGTCCCGGCCACGGCGCTGCGTCGTACGCTCAGGAGATTAGCGCCGGGGCCGTTAATGGTGAGATTCTTGTTAATCGCTAATTCAGCACTCGTTAGGTCGATCGCGCCGCGGACGTTCGCCGCGAAAGTGATCGTGCTTCCACCGCAGGCACTAGCCAGGACTGAGCGCAAGGAACCGGCGCCGCTGTCCGCGTTGGTGTTGACGACCAGGTTGATTTCACTGCAGCCGAACAACTGGTCGGCTTGCACCTCATAAGCACCGATATCCGCGCCGTCGCCAGCATTGGTGATGGACAGCGTATCGACGGGCCGGAAAAAGCCGCGTTGATCCGCCACCGTGGTACCCGAGTCACCTTTGTCGATAGCCTTGCTGTTAGGGAGCAGCGCATGGGTTTTCGTCGGGCCGCCGTTGTCGTGTAGTGGACCGAGCAGCGGATCGATTGGTGCGGCCGGTGTGCCCATCTGATCGCCCGTAGCCGCCGTAATAGTCGCACCGGAATTGTTACCTATGAGGTTATAGCCTTGCGACGGGACTGTAGAATTACTCGCGATATCGGGACCATTCGGTGCCGAGTTCTTCGCCACGATCGTGCTCCGGAGCTTGATCGTGCCGCTTGATAAGTTCAGGATTCCCCCGCCATACTCCCCGGCATTCGATGCGGTATTTGCGGTAATCGTGCTGCTAGTAATCGTAACGGGGACGCTGCTGGCATTGTAAATCCCGCCTGCGCTGCTTCCGGCGATGTTGCCGGAGATCGTGCTGTTGCCGATCGTCAGGGTTGCGGGATCGAGGTTTACTATGCCGGCGCCGGACGACGAGCTCGTGTTCCCGGAGATCGTGCTGCTGGTGATGGAAACGAATCCGCTGCCTCTGTTGTGGATAGCACCGCCGGCGGTCGCCGAGTTGTCCGCGATCGTGCTGCTATCGATAAACAAGTAGCCGGTGTTAGCAATCGCTCCGCCGGACTGCGATGCGCTGTTACTCGACACCAGGCAGTTCGTCAGATGCAGCTCACCCACGTTGCGAATCGCACCGCCTCCTTCGGTGGTGTGATCCGCGCCATGAGAAATCGCGAGTCCTGAAATGTAGGCGGCAGCACCGGCAGAGGGGATATCGAGCACGCGAAACTCAGCGACCCCGGCGGAAGTGTTTCGTGAAAGCGTAAGAGAAGCGGAGCCCGGTCCCACGATGGTGACGGTTTTGTCGATAACGATCGTGCCGTTGGTCAACGCAATGGTACTGTTTGCCGCCAGGGAAAAAGTGATCCGGTCCCCCGAATGCGCGCTTAAGATCGCGTCGCGCAAGGTGCACTTGTCAGGCGTGCACGTCCCAGTTCCGTCGTCAGCCGGGGTGTTGACGATGAAGGTGGCCGCCCGCGCCGAGGCGACGGCAATTAGGATTGCCGCAAGGCAAGAGTGACGTAAACAGCGTGAAGTCTTCATATTCCAACCCTTTCTCCCCTGTGGAACGATCGACTTCTACCGTCTCTGCCTGGCAGAAACTCCGACGTCCAGATTCAGTCTAATTCAGCACATACATTTCCACCACTGCGATGCCAATAGAATTGTTCGCTCCGCGGACGATCGCCCTGTAATTCGAGCCGTTGCCGGAAAGCTCGTAACAACCGCGAATTCCAAATCGTTCGTCGGCGGGAAAGATGCCTTTTTTCGGCGACAACGAAAGCCGAATCGCTGAATGCTGCCCAGCGCCGGAGGCGCGAAGGATTACAGCCCGGAGTGAAGCGTAGCGAAACTCCGGGGAGATCGTTTCCGAAATAAACAGAGCCCGGAAAGGGCGGCGGAACGTCCGGGGGATTTGACGTTCGCGTCGCTATTTCACGAAGTCGCGCACGAACGCCGCGACCGCTTCCTGCCACGCGCGCGGCGTTCGGCCAGTCAGCGCCACGTATTTCGCGCTCGAGAGCACGCTATAAACCGGACGTTTCGCGATGAAGCTTTTCATTTCACCGAGCGACGACGCTCCGATCGTGCGCGCCTTCATTGGAACGCCTTCCGCGCGGCAGCAATCGAGCGCCCATTGCGCATACTCTTGCCAGCTGCATTCGCCCGTGTTCGCAAGATGAATGATCCCGCTATGGCCCGGCTCGATGCTGTAGCCGGGATCGGTGATCCCGGCCGCTTCTCGCCCCGCGTTTTTCACTCGGCCGGGATCCCCGATCCCGGCTACAGGAAGAAACGCCTTCAGCATTTGCGCCAGGTCGAGCGTGTAAGTCGGCGTCGCCCATTTGTCCGCGATCGCTT
>JAXDPR010000327.1:0-3315 GCA_034668265.1 Sphingomonadales bacterium | reverse complement strand
GTCGTCCTGATCGCAGACCTGCTCCTGCCCGACCGGGAGTCGTGGCGGACGTCGAGCATCACCGCGGTCGGCCTGCTCGGCGCGTTGATCCCGATCGCCACGCTCGCGCATTCCGGTCACGAGCGGGTGCTGTTCAGCGGCGCCTACGTCGTCGGTCACTACGCCCTGGCGTTGAAGGCCTTCTTCATCGTCGCGTGCTACGTGACGGTGCTCTTGTCGGTCGACTACATCGGCGAGGGCGACTACTACAACGGCGAGTTCTACTTCTTGTTGCTCGTCGCCACCTTCGGCATGAGCATCATGACGGGCGCGCGCGACCTCATCACGTTGTTCGTCGCGCTGGAGACGATCTCGATCCCCACGTTCGTGCTGGCGGCGTTCCGCAAGCACGACCGATCGTCGAACGAAGCCGGCGTGAAGTACTACTTGATCGGCGTGCTCTCCTCCGCGCTGATGCTCTACGGGTTCTCTCTCATCTACGGTGTCACCGGGTCGACGAAGTTGTCGGACATCTCGGCCTACATGTCGCAGCACGGCACGGTGCCGCTCGTGGCCGTCGCGATCTTCTTGTCACTGGTCGGCTTCGCGTTCAAGGTCAGCGCGGTGCCGTTCCACTTCTGGGCCCCCGACACCTACGAGGGCGCGCCCACCCCGGTGACCGCGTTCTTGTCGGTCGCGTCCAAGGCGGGCGGTTTCGTCGCCCTCATCAACATCATCTACTTCGGCTTCCTCACCTCGAGCGGGCACGGGGCCGACTCGTGGTGGCCCGTCGTATGGGTGTTGGCCGCGCTGTCGATGACGATCGGCAACCTGGCCGCGTTGCGCCAGACCAACATCGTCCGGATGCTCGCCTACTCGTCGATCGCGCAGGGCGGGTTCATGCTCGTGCCGTTCGCGGCTGCGGGGATCGCCGGTGCCGACGGTCACCTCGACAAGGCGAACTCCGCGATGAGCGCGGTCGTCATCTACCTGTTGATCTACGGCGCGATGAACCTCGGCGCCTTCGCCGTCGTCATCGCCGTGGCCCGGCGGACGCGCAGTGCCGAGATCGCGTCGTACGACGGGCTGTTCCAGAGCGCACCCACCCTCGCAGTCGTGATGGGCGTCTTCCTCGCGTCGCTGGCGGGCGTGCCGATCTTCGCGGGGTGGTTCGCCAAGTTCGTCATGTTCCGCTCGATCATCGACGCGGGCACGGGTTGGGCGATCGCGCTCGGCATCATCGCCGCGGTCAACTCGGTGATCGCGTTCTTCTATTACGCGCGCCCGATCCGGGCCATGATCTTCCACGAGCCCGCCACCGACGACCGCACGCCGCTCGTCATCCCCCAGCCGCTGATGGCCGCCATCGCGCTGACGGTCGCGGTCGTCGTGGTCGTGGGTGTCTACCCCCAGATCTTCGCGAGGGTCGGTCAACTCGCGTTCTGACGCGAGTCGCCCGCGTGTGCGTTGAACCCCGCCGGCGCAGACGAGAACAAGGTCGCCACGCACCTGGCGCAGGTGATCCATCGCGAAGGACCGATCACCTTCGACCGGTTCATGGACGCCGCCCTCTACGGGGAGGGCGGTTTCTTTGCGTCCGGCCACGGCGCGGGCCGGGCGGGGCGCGACTTCGTGACGAGCCCGGAGGTCGGCCCGCTGTTCGGCGTCTGCGTGGCCCGCGCACTCGATCGTCTCTGGCACGCGCTCGACGATCCCGACCCCTTCCTGGTCGTCGAGGCCGGGGCGGGGAACGGCCGGCTCGCGCGTGAGGTGTTGCGAGCCGATCCCGCGTGCCTCCGCGCGCTGCGGTACGTGCTCGTCGAACGATCCCCGCAACTCCGGGCCGAGCAGCGGACGCGGCTTCCGATCGAGCCGGTCGACGAAGCGCTCGGTCCGTTCGTGCGCCGTTCCGACGACGACCAACCGGAGCCCGCGCCCCTCGCGGGCCCGGTGTTCGCCTCGCTCGAGGAACTTCCCGCCTTGTCGGCGAGCGGCACGGTCGTGCTCGCGAACGAGCTGCTCGACAATCTCCCGTTCGGGATCGCGCAGTACGACGGCACCCGTTGGTTCGAAGTACGGATCGCGGGCGACCAGGAGGGTTTCACGGAAGTGCTCGTCCCGGCCGACGTCGACCTCGACTCCGATGTCGTGGGGGCGGTCGCGCCCGGAACTCGCGTCCCGATCCCGCGCGGCATCGACGAGTGGTTCCGGGCGTGCGAGAGCGTGCTCCGCGACGGTTTCGTGCTCGTCGTCGACTACGCGACCACGCTCGCGGAACTGTCGGCGCGGCCGTGGCTGCGCACGTATCGGGCACATGCTCCGGGAACCGATCCGCTCGACAGTCCGGGCGAGCAGGACATCACCGCCGACGTAGTGCTCGTACAACTCGACGCGGCCGCGCCCTTCGCCCATCTGCGCACCGACCGGCAAGCCGACTGGCTCGCCGCGCTCGGCCTCGACGCCCTCGTCGCCGACGGCCGCGGCGCGTGGGAGGCGGGCGCCGCGACCGGTGGGCTCGACGCGTTGGCCGGTCGCAGCCGGATCGCCGAGGCCGCCGCGCTCACCGATCCCGCCGGCCTCGGAGCGCATCGGGTCGTGCTCTTCGGCGTCGGCGGCGCCGGCGCCGACTTCTCCTGGAGACATGACTAGCCTCCGCGGGCATGACCGAGACGTTGTCCGCACTGCTCCAAGAGGGCCGCACCTTCCCGCCGCCGCCCGCCTTCGCCAAGGACGCGCTGATCACCGACGCGGGCGTCTACGACGACGCCGAGCGCGACTGGCACGGATTCTGGGCGAAGCAGGCGCTGGCGCTCGACTGGCACCGGGAATGGGACACGATCCTCGACTGGCAGCTGCCGTTCGCGAAGTGGTTCGTCGGCGGCAAGCTGAACGTGTCGGAGAACTGCCTCGATCGCCACGTCCGCGCCGGTCACGGCGATCAAGTCGCGCTCCACTGGGAAGGCGAGCCCGGCGACAGCCGCGCGGTCACGTATCAAGAGCTGCTCGACGAGACGTCTCGCGTCGCGAACCTCTTGCGCGAGCTCGGGGTCGTCAAGGGCGACCGCGTCGCGATCTACATGGGGATGGTGCCGGAGACCGTCGCGGCCATGCTCGCGTGCGCGCGTATCGGCGCCGCCCACTCGGTCGTGTTCGGTGGCTTCACCGCGCAGTCGCTCAAGGACCGCATCAACGACGCGCAGGCGCGGGTGCTCATCACCGCCGACGGTGCCTGGCGCCGCGGCGCGGTCGTCGCCCTCAAGGACATCGCCGACGAAGCCCTGGCCGGGACGCCGTCGATCGAGCACGTCGTCGTGTTGCGGCGCACCGAGTCGGAGT
>JAXDPR010000326.1:0-2608 GCA_034668265.1 Sphingomonadales bacterium | reverse complement strand
GGTGAGCAGGCGGTGTCGGAGCGACCGGCGGCTTTGGTTTTTTTCCGGCCAGCCGCGCGGCGGCGAATTTTTCCCAGAGCGCCAGGTTCGGCGCGGCGGTCTGCCCCGCGGGGTTCACCGACTGGAGTTGCTTCAGTTGTCCCTTCAACTGCCGTAGGGAAAAAGGCAGGCGCAGTTGAGGCGCGACGAAAAGCGTTTGCACGAAGAGAACCGTGCCCAGGAAAACCGCGACGCCGCCGATGAGCAGGGCGAGGCGCAGCCGGGGCCAGCGTTTGCCCCCGGGGTCCGAAAACACGAATCGCGTGATGGCGGGTGACGGCTCCTCTTCCATTTACGGCAGCCTATTCTACATCATCCCGGCTAATTCTCGCGCCCGTTCCTCTAACAACTCCCCGGCGCGCGCGCGCGATTCTTCGGGCGTGATCCCGTCGCGCGCCAGAACCAGCACCGCATCGAAGAGCGCGGACGTGGCAGCCGTTGCGCCGCTGCTCCCCACGATTGCGAAGACCGGTTTGCCCAATTGCCGCGCGAGCTGGGCAACGCCGGCGGGCGCCTTTCCCTCCAATGTTTGTTCGTCGAGCCGGCCTTCGCCCGTGATCACCACATCCGCCTCTTCGATCGCAGACCGGAGCCCGACGAATTCCGCAACAACTTCGAAACCCGACTTCACCGGAGCGCCGCAGAAAGTCATCAACCCGAATCCCAATCCGCCAGCGGCCCCGGCTCCCGGCACGTCGCGAAAATCACAGCCGAGATCCCGGGTCACGACATCCGCCAATCGCGTTAAGCCGCTCTCGAGAATTTCCAGTTGCTCCGGCGTTCCGCCTTTCTGCGGCCCGAACGTGTTCGTGGCACCGCGCGGACCGAGTAACGGATTCCTCACATCCACCGCCGCGACGACCTTCGGAAAAACTCCATTAGCCGCCTCGCGAACTGTATCGCCGGAAACAATTCCTGTTAGTGCGACTAAGTCGCCGGGATGGGCGAGGCCTCCTTCCTTTCCCAGAAATCGGAACCCCAACGCGCGCGCCATCCCGAGTCCGCCATCGTTCGTGGCGCTGCCTCCCAGTCCCAGCAAAATCTCCTTCGCACCGCGCTTCGCCGCGTGCTGCATCATCTCGCCCACGCCGTAAGTATTCGCGCGCAGCAAATCCCGCTCTTCCGGCGGGATCCGCCAAAGTCCAGCCGCGGCGCTCATTTCCATGACTGCTGTCGCGTGGTCGGCCAGCCAGACGTATCTCGCCTCGATCTCACGACCTAACGCATCATGCGCGACGCAACTGACCCGTTCGCCGCCACGCGCATCGCAAATCACCTCCGCTGTTCCCTCGCCGCCATCGGCCATCGGCAGCGTTCTGACGATCGCGTCCGGCAAACGATTGCGCAGTCCGTCCGCGAGGTGATCCGCCACTTCTCGCGCACTCAGCGAGCCTTTGAATTTATCCGGCGCAACGAGAATCCTCATTGCAGATTTCAGATTGTAGATTTCAGATTGGAAGAGGCCGACTTGCGCGATGTCACCATGATCGCGACCAACTCATTGGCTTCAGCTAAGAGTGGATCAATCCGTTTTGGCGGAAGAAGATTTGCCTCAGAAATCAGTTCAAGCCAAAGCAGGGCTTCGTCGGCTTCTTCCAAGACGACGCCAATTTTGGCAATGAATTCTGCTTTTGACCGTGCGCGGCAGGTTGCGCGATAATTCGCCGCTACAGAAGTTCCACAACGCACAAGTTGATTTGCAACCGCGCGGCCCTCGACGCTCTTCGGCAAAGCGGCTACCAGCTTTAGAATTCGGAGAGCGAATTGTTTCGTCCTATCTTTTAGTTCCGCGGGGTCCATGGCGTCACAATCTGCAATCTGCAATCTGCAATCTGCAATCTGCAATCTTCAATCTTTTTCCTTCGCTGCGTATTCCAGTGCCTTCTTGATATCGAACTGCTTCACGCGCTCGATGAGTGTTGGGTCGTTGGCGGCGGCGAGGACGCGAGGATGTTGCAGCAATTCCAGGATGCGGCCTTGCCGGATCAGGTCGGCGATCTCGGGGTCGTTCCGCAGAGCAACGATCTTAGGATGCTCGCTCAACTCGACAGCGCCGGGGAAGGAGAGGAAACGGCGCGCGTTATCCGGATTCGCAGAGACAGTTCCGGCATCTTTCAGGATTTGATAGACCGCCGGCGGAGTAACATCGGTTTTTTTCAGCACGTCACCGACGCTTCCGAGCTCGACCGAATTCTTTAGTCGCGCGAGGAAAGAGGTCAGGGCGTTCGCATCAAAATTCTCGAGTGCGCGGGACTTGTCTGCGCGCGACGAAGGCGGTGGCGCCTCGCTCCGCGGATGCGCCTGCACTTGGGCGTCGGCCACCGCACCCACGCTGCGAATGCCGACCAGGATCAACCAGAGGAAGAATAATCCGAACGCGATTCCGGTCACAGCACCGCTCAATCCATAAACGAGGCGGACCGTCGCGGACCCATGCTGCGCGGTGCGCTTGAAGAGAATGGAGCCGAGGCTTGCGATGAGACCGTAGACGACAAGCGCAACGATCGCGCCGCCGATCATCGACAGAATGAAGTCGGGCCACTTCAGGATTGGCTGGAGCAATGGCAGA
>JAXDPR010000325.1:0-5453 GCA_034668265.1 Sphingomonadales bacterium | reverse complement strand
GGGTCGCGCAGAGCAGGCGATCGTGTGCTGCTGGACCGGCACCGGCGCCTCGATCGCGGCGAACAAGGTGCCGGGGGTGCGCGCGGCGCTGTGCGGCGACGCCGAGACGGCCCGTGGCGCGCGCAAGTGGAACGACGCGAACGTGCTGGCGCTGTCGCTGCGCACGACGAGCGAGGCGCTGCTCGAGGAGATCCTCGACGCCTGGTTCTCAGCCGCGCCAAGCTCCGACTCCGACGACGTGGCCAACGTCCGCCACGTGGACGAGATCGCTTAGCCCTGGCGGACCTTCACCTTCAGCGGCGCGGCGGGCGATGCGTTGCCCGCGGCGTCGGTGGCGGTCAGCTTCAGCGTCCACTTGCCCGGCGGCAGAGTCTTCACCGAGAGCTTCACGCTGCGCGCGCCGGCCTTGAACGCACGCGTCAGGTTCGCGCTCGGATGCTTCGGCACGGCGAGCTTCACGCGCGAGTCCTCCGAGAGCGTGAACCGCACCACCGTGGGCTTGGCCTTGCAGTGCTTGGCGCCGCGCTTGCACTTGCGCCCGCCACTCGCGGAGGTCTTGGTGAGGGTGGGCGGCGTCGCGTCGGGGGGAGGCTCGCCGTTCGGGCCGTTCACGATCACCTTGCCGGTCATGAACGAGTGCACCTTGCAGATGTAGGTGAACGTGCCAGACGCGTTGAAGGTGTGGTCGAAGGTGCTGCCGGGCGGATGCGTGAGGTTGTTCGGCGGCCCGGCGGGGTCCGAGTCGAACGAATCGGCCTGGCCCGGGTCGGACGTGACGGAGTGGTTCGTGTCGGGCCCGGCCCAGTGCCAGGTGACCGTGTCGCCCTGCGTGATCGTGATCGGCGTCGGGTTGAAGGCGAAGTTCGAGATCGTCACATCGGCCGCGGCAGCGGGGCCGGCGCTCGCGCCGAGCGCCAGCAGCGTGGCCGGTATCACCGCAAGCCGCATCGCTTGAGTCCTACGCAAGAGCGCGGCTGGCGGTTCGGCGTGTAAGGATTCGCGCCGGATGAGCTCGGCCGAGGTAGTCGACACGCCAGACCACGCGCGCGAGCAGGAGCTCGAGCCGCTGATCGTGCGCGAGCCGCTCCAGCGCTTCCTCGACGAGCACGGGCTCGGCGAGGGCACGGTCGAGGCGGAGCGGATCGGCGAGGGCCACTCGAACATCACCTACCTGCTGAAGCGCGGCGACGAGCGCCTGGTGCTGCGCCGCCCGCCGCGTGGCCCGCTGCCGCCGTCGGCGCACGACGTGCTGCGCGAGGCCCGGCTCGTGGGCGCGATCGAGTCGGCCGACGTGCGCACCCCGCGCGTGCTCGCCGCCTGCGACGACGAGTCGGTGATCGGCGCGCCCTTCTATGTGATGGCGTTCGAGGAGGGGTTCGTGATCACGTCGAGCGTGCCGGCTCACCTCGACTCGACCGACGAGCGCCACCGGATCTGCTGCGAGCTGGTGGACTCGCTCGCCGAGATGCATGCGGTGGACTGGCGCGCCTGCGGCCTCGACGGCTTCGGCAAGCCGACCGGCTATCTCGACCGCCAGCTGCGCCGCTTCAACGGCCTGTGGGAGCACAACAAGACGCGCGAGCTCCCGCTGGTCCAGGAGGTGGGGGAGTGGCTTGCCGCCAACAAGCCGGAGTCTCCGGCCGCGACCATCGTGCATGGCGACTACCGCCTCGGCAACACCATGTTCGGCCCCGACGCTCCCGCTCGGCTGATCGCGATCTTCGACTGGGAGATGGCCACGATCGGCGATCCGCTGGCCGACCTCGGCTACCTCACCGCCACGTGGTCGGAGCGCGGCGCCGAGCACGGCACGATGTTCGACCTGATGTCCGTGACCCACGAAGACGGCTTCATGAAGCGCGACGAGCTGGTGATGCGCTACGTCGAGCGGACCGATCGCTCCCCAGCGGACCTGCGTTGGTACCAGGCGCTCGCCCTCTGGAAGGCTGCGGTGTTCATGGAGGGCAACTACAAGCGCTCGGTGGCCGGGACGACCGACGACCCGTACCTGAAGCTGTTCGACGAGGGCGTGCCGCAGCTCGCCGACGCGGCCCACGCGATCACCAAGTTGCCGGCGCCCGCGGCGTGAGGGGCCTGATCGTCGACTTCGGCGGCGTGCTCACCACCAACGTGTTCGATTCGTTCCGCGCGTTCGGCGAGGCCGAGGGGCTCGATCCGCAGACCGTCAAGCGCGCGTTCCGCGAGGACCCGGAGGCACTTGGCCTGCTGCGCGAGCTCGAGCGCGGCGACATCGAGGTGGAGGAGTTCGAGCCGCGCTTCGGGGAGCGGATCGGTGTGACGCGGACCGACGGCCTCGTCGGGCGGCTGTTCGGCGGCGTCGGCCCGGACGAGCGGATGCTCGAGGCCGTGCGGCAGGCCGGCGAGGCGGGCATCTGCACCGGACTCATCTCGAACTCGTGGGGGGCGGGGCTCTCGTACGACATGTCGCTTCTCGACGAGCTGTTCGAGGCCATCGTGATCTCGGGCGACGTGGGCATGCACAAGCCCGAGCCGGCGATCTACATGCTCGGCGCGGAGCGGCTCGGGCTGCGGCCGGAGGAGTGCGTGTTCGTGGACGACCTACGGGAGAACTGCCAGGGCGCCGAGGAGGTCGGCATGACGGCGATCCTCCACCGCGGGGCGGACAGCACGCTGCCGGAGCTCGAGAAGCTGCTGGGCGTTCCGCTGGGAGCGTAGGATCAGGCGCTGTGAAGCGGGCGGCTCAGGACATCGGCATCGCGATCCTGTTCGGCGGCAACCTGTTCGGCCGCCGCGCGATGCACCCCGCGCTCGAGTGGGTCGCGTCGCCCGAGGAGCGCGGCAAGGTGGTTAACGAGGCGTGGCGGCGCTACGGCGTGTTCAACTCTCTCGGCCTCGCGGGGGTGGTCGGCGGCTGGGCTGTGGAGCGCTCGGGACCTGTCGGGCCGCGCGACGTGGCGGTTGCCGCGGTGGCGGTGACGGGCGTGGCGTCGGCCATCGAGGGTGTGCGCTTCGGCCGCTCGGCACCCGGCGGCGCGGTGCCGCTCGAGTCGGGGAGCGAGCCGTCGCCGGCCACACCGCAGCCCGCCGCTCGCTCGAAGCGCCTGCTGAACGCCCTGGGTCAGGCGAGCGCCGTGGCGGAGCTGGCCCTGATCGTCATCCGCCAGCGCTGATCAAGGCCACTCCCATGAGCGCCAGCGCGGCCCCGACCCGCTGCACTGCGCGCAGGCGCTCCTTCAACACCACGCGCGCGAGCACGACCGTGATCACCGGGTAGAGCGAGGCGAGCACGGCCACCACGCTCACCAGGCCCTTCGTGGCGGCGAGCGCGAAGAATCCGTTCGCGAGGATGTCGAGCATCCCCACGATGGCGAGCGTGCGCATGTCGGCGGGCCGGAGGCCGAGGGCCGGCCGCGTGGCGAGCAGCGCTAGCCCGAGCAGCCCCACGGAGACGGTCCGGTTGACGCACACCGCCCAGAGCACATCGGAGTCGCTCGCCTTGTCGATCGCGAGGAAGAAGCAGCCGAACCCCACGGCGGAGATGAGCGCGAAGCCGGCACCCTTCGACACGGAGCCCCCGTGCTCGCCCGCCTCGCGCGAGGCCAGCAACACGCCCACGAGGGCCACGGCGACGCCCACCCCCTGGATCGCGCTCGGCCGGTCGCCGGTTGCCAGGCCGACCACCAGCGGGATCACCGCGGCGGTGGAGGAGAGCGGCGCCACCACTCCCATCGCGCCGATCGAGAGCGCCTTGTAGAACGCCGTGAGTCCGATGATCCCACCGACCGACGACAGCGAGGCGTACAGGAGGAAGTCGCCGCCGGGGAGCGGCTCGCCGCGGATCGCCACGATGGCCGCAACCAGCACGAGCCCGGCCAGCTGCGACCCGAGCACCACGGCGACCACCGGCATCCGGCGGCTCTGAAGGCCGCCGAGGAAGTCGGCCACCCCCCAGGAGAGGCTCGCCGCGAGTCCGAGTGCGATCGCCAACACGGGGCCGCAGGCTAGCCGCGCGGGCATGGACTAGGCTGGCGAGCGAGCTCACGGGGTCTGACCGGCCGCGCGTGCCCGCCATATCGACAGGTATTTGACGCCGAGCCGCCTGGCCGGATCCGCGTCGCAGCCCTCTCGCACATCTCTGACGATGAGGGGCTCGAAGTGGCTGTGGATCAGGATGGACACGCCGATGTGGGGCAGAGGGCTGCTCCGCTCATGCAGATCTCGAACGAGATGGTGCGGATCTACAAGGAGCAGTTCGGGCGCGGGCCGACGAAGGCGCGCACGGACTATGCGGGGCCCGACGCGATCGTGGCCACGCTCGAGGACAGCCTGACGCCGGCCGAGCGCAACATGGCCGCGATGGGCGAGCACCAGCGCCTGCGCGACGTGCGGATGTTCTTCCAGTACGCGACCGAGAGTCAATTCCGCGAGGCGGTGGAACGCGTCACTGGCCGGAGGGTGCGCGGGTTCGTAAGCGGGCTCGATACGAAGGCCGACATCTCCACCGAGGTCTTCTACCTGGAGCCGAAGCAGGGAGCCGACGGGTCGGCGTAGATTCCGTCCCGTGAACCTGCTCGCTCCGATCGACGCCGCGGCGAACCTGTGGGACATGTCGCCGCTCGGGCCGGGGCTGTCGGACCGCACGCCGACTCCATCGTCGGTGATCGACGTCGGCCCGCAGCGCACCGTCCACCGCTACCGGCTGCCGCGCGCTCCCACCGCGCACTCGCCCGTGCTGCTCGTGCCGCCGCTCGCCGCCCCCGCCCGCTGCTTCGACCTGCGCCGCGGCTGCAGCGTGGCCGAGCACCTCATATCGCTCGGCTATCCGACCTACCTCGTCGACTACGGCGCGATCGGGTTCGCCGACCGCCAGCTCGGGCTCGAGCACTGGGTCGAGGACGTGATCCCGAACGCCGTCGACGCCGTGCGGCGCGACGCGGGCGGCGACTGCGACGTCCAGGTCGTCGGCTGGTGCCTCGGCGGGATCATGGCGCTCCTCGGCGTGGCCGGGCAGGACCTTCCGGTCAGTTCGATCGCGCTGATCGCGTCGCCGTTCGACTTCGACAAGGTGCGCGGCTCGGGCCCGATCCGCCAGCTCGCCGAGCTCACCGGCGGGCGCGTGGTCACGGCGCTCTACCAGGCGCTCGGCGGTGCCCCCGCGCCGCTGGTCTCACTCGGCTTCCAGCTCACGGCGCTCGACAAGCGCGTCACCAAGCCGCTCACGCTGCTGCGCAACATCAACGACCGCGACCTGCTCGCTCACATCGAGGCCGTCGACGACTACATGGCGAACATGCTCGCCTACCCGGGGCGCACGTTCGGCCAGCTCTATCACCGCTTCTTCCGCGTCAATGACCTGGCCGACGGGCGGGTCGAGCTCGAGGACGGCCACCGGATCGATCTCGCCGACGTCTCGGTGCCCGTGCTCGTGGTGGCGGGATCGACCGACGTGCTCGCCCCGCGCGAGGCGGTGC
>JAXDPR010000324.1:0-4369 GCA_034668265.1 Sphingomonadales bacterium | reverse complement strand
GGGTGGGTCGATCCAGTGGCGTTGGGTGTCGAAGGCGTAGGTGGGTAGGACGGTGTGTTGTGGGTTGTGGTGTAGGGCGGTCCAGGTGATGGTGGCGCCGTTGGTCCAGAGGTGGGCGAGGGCTTGGTGGGGGTTGGGTAGGGCGCTGATGAAGGTGTGGGTGGTGGCGTTGGGGTGCATGGCGGCGAGGGTGCGGGCGGTGGCGCCGGGGCCGGTTTCGAGGATGAGTGCGGTGGGTTCGTCGTGGAGCAGGGTGTTGATGCAGTCGGCGTAGCGGACGGTGGCGGTGGTGTGGGCGGCCCAGTATGCGGGGCTGGTGGCTTGTTCGTCGGTGATCCAGGTGCCGGTGACGTTGGAGGTGAACGGTGTGTGTGGTGCCTGGGCCGGGGTCGCGGTGACCAGGGCCTCGAATTGTTCCCGCATCGGTTCGAGCATGGGGGAGTGGAAGGCGTGTGATGTGGCGAGCCGCCGGTGCGCGACCCGCTGTGTCTTCAACGCCGTGCACACGTCGGTGATCGCGTCGTTGGGTCCGGACAGTACGGTCTGCTCGGGGCCGTTGACGGCGGCGATGACGCAACCGTTTCCGGTGTATCGCTGTGCTTGGTCCTCGGGTAGTGACACGGCGACCATGGCGCCGGGTGGTTGTTGTTGCATGAGTTCGCCGCGGGCGCGGATGAGGCGGAGGGCGTCGGGCAGGGTCCATACGCCGGCGAGGGTTGCGGCGACGTATTCGCCGAGTGAGTGTCCGACCATCGCTGATGGTTGGACGCCCCAGCGTTGCAGTTGCCGGGCCATGGCGTATTGCATGACGAACAGGGCGGGTTGCTGGAGTTGGGTCTGCAGGAGCGGGTCGTCGCCGGTCAGCAGGTCGAGGAGGTTTATGTCTTCGAGTAGTTCGGCGCATTCGCGGACGACGGCGCCGAAGACCGGTTCGTCGATGAGGGTTCGGGCCATCCCGGTGGTTTGGGTTCCCTGGCCGGCGAAGAGGAACGCGATCCGCCGGTCGGGTCGGGCCACCGCTTGGATCAGGTTGTTACCGGTCAATGCTTGCCGGCATTCGGCGGTGGTCCGTCCGACCACGGCGGCCCGGTGGTCGTATTCACCGCGGCCGGTCTGCAGGGTGAACGCGGCGTCCCGCAGGGCTGTGTCGTCGGCGGTGGCCAGGTATGTCGCCAGCCGGTCTCGTTGTGCGGCCAGTGATGCGGCTGTCTTGGCGGATATCACCAGCACCTGCGGGCCGCTGTTGTCGGCGGTTGCCGGCTCTGGGGCGGGTGGCTGTTCGAGGATCACGTGTGCGTTGGTGCCACCCATGCCGAACGAGCTCACTCCGGCTCGTCGGGGGCTGTCGCTGGTCCAGGGGCGGGTTTCGGTGTTGACGAAGAATGGGCTGGATGCGAAGTCGATCCGTGGGTTCGGGGACCGGAAGTGCAAACTTGCCGGGATCACCCCGCGTTGGACGCAGAGGACGGCTTTGATGAATCCGGCGATGCCGGCTGCGGTGTCCAGGTGGCCGATATTCGTCTTGACGGAGCCGAGCGCGCAGAAGCCTTGTTTCGGTGTTGTCGCCCGGAACGCTTCGGTCAACGCGGCGACTTCGATCGGGTCGCCCAACGGTGTTGCGGTGCCGTGAGCTTCGACGTAGCCGATCGATTCCGCGTCGACTCCGGCGGTTTGGAGTGCCTCGAAAACCACTCGGGCCTGCCCTCGGACGCTCGGCGCGGTGAAGCCGACCTTGTCCGAACCGTCGTTGTTCACCGCCGAGCCACGGACCACCGCCCGGATCACGTCACCATCGCGTACCGCATCCGACAACCGCTTCAACACCACCACCCCGACACCACTCGTGAAGAGGGTGCCCTGCGCGTCGGCGTCGAACGCTCGACAATGGCCGTCCGGTGACGCGATAGCGCCGGGCTGGGCCCAGTACCCGCTCCGCTCGGGCAGGCGTACGTTCACCCCGCCGGCGACGGCGGCGTCGCACTCGCCCGCCGCGAGGGTGCGGCACGCCTGCGCGATGGCCACGAGGGACGTCGAGCACGCGGTGCTCACACTCACGCTGGGGCCGGTCAGGTTGAGCCGGTAGGACAGGTTGGTGGCGACGAAGCTCTTCTCGTTGCCGATCCCGACGAGCGTCGGGTCGATCTTCGAGGAGTCGCGGTGCGGGGCGAGGTTGTCCAGGAGATAGCTGCTCATCGACGCGCCGACGTAGACGCCGACATGCCCCGGATAGTTCCGGGGATCGTAGCCGGCGTCCTCCAGGGACTCGTACGCGCACGTCAGCAGCAGGCGCTGCTGTGGATCCATCAGCTCCGCCTCGCGCGGCGAGTAGCCGAACATAGCGGCGTCGAAGCGGTCCGCGCCACTGAAGTCACCGGTCACCGGGACGAACCGCCGACCACCCGGCCCGGGGTCGCGGGGCGCCTCCCCTGTGGGTACGAGCGCCTCCACCCCGTCGACCAGCATCCTCCAGAAGTCCTCGACGCTCTCCGCACCGGGGAAATGACAGGCCATGCCGATGACGGCGATGTCCACGCAGTCGCCGCCTGTGGCCGTGCTGGTGGCGCGCGCGAGAGCAGGGGTGACGTCGGAGCTCAGCTCCCGCGCGAGAGCGGCGATGGTCGGGTGCTTGAAGAGGTCCCCGACGGCCAGGGTGGTGTCGAGCTGCTCCTTGATCTGGCGACCTGCCTCGATCATCAGCAGCGAGTCGCCACCTAGATCGAAGAAGTTGGCGTTGATGTCGACAGCCGCGCCACCGAGCAGGTTCTGCCAGATCCCGGTGAGGACGCCTTCCACCTCGGCGCGCGTACGCGCCCGCGGCCGGGCAGAGGCCGGCTTCTCGGGCGGGACGCCGCCGCGCCGGTACCGGCTCGGGAACGTGCCCGTCGCGACGATGACGTGCGGGGCGCCGGTGCCGAGCGCGTCCTGGAAGGCCCGTACAGCGGCGGCCGGGGCCAGGGTGTTCGCGTCCGGTGCCCCGGAGTGGACCGCCATGCCGACCTGGCGCCAAGCGTCCCAGGCGATGCTGACGGCGTTGTGCAACGGCGGCTGGGCCCGCGCCCAGGCGTCGAGGTACGCGTTGGCGGCGCAGTAGTCCACCTGCCCGATGCTGCCGAGGCTGGCCGCGGTCGAGGACATCACCGCGAAGAAGTCCAGCGGTCGGCCCGCGAACACGGCCGCGAGCGCGAGTGTCCCGCCGAGTTTCGGGGCGACGACCTCGCGCATGGCCACGCCCTCCAGCAGGTGCGCCATCCGGCCGCCGGCCAGCCCTGCGGCGTGGATGACACCCTGGACGGCGCCGAACCGCACCTCGGCCCGTGCTACCGCCGCGGTCAGCCCCGGCTCGTCGGTGACGTCGACGCTCTCGACATGCACCTCCGCACCCACTGACTCCAGTCGCTGGACCTGGCTGATCCGCGCACGCACCGAGGGCTCTAATCCGTCCTGCGCGTCCCACGACGCGCGGTCCGGTAGCGGTGTCCGCGTCACGAGCACGAGGCGCGCCGCGCACGACCGGGCCAACCATTCCGCCAAGGCGGACCCGACACCCCCGAAAGCGCCGGTGACCAGATAGACGCCGTGCTGGGCAGGCTGCCGCGACGTACCCTTCGGGAGAATGTCCAGCGCGACGGTGGACCGTTTGTCGCCGTGGAAGACCACGTATGACTCCGGCAGGCCGGACCGGACCTCCTCGATGACCGACGTCTCGGGTGTCTCCTCGTCGACGTCGATGACGGCCGCACGTAGGTCGCTGTACTCCAACGGCAACGCGCGCACCGCACCGAGGGCGAGGGCCTGCGTGGGAGCGCTTGCGAGCCCGCGTGCCAGCACGGCGACCCGGCTCCTCGCCGCGACCGTGAGGCTGCGCGCCAAGTACACCAGGGACTGCAGGCCGCCCTGTACGGCATCGGCATTGCCCGCGTTCCAGAGGTACACGACATTGACCGTTCCGAGCGGCCGGCCGGCGGCGACGGCCCTGAACAGCTGCTCGTAGTCCTCGCGCCGACCGGGCCGGATCCGGTACGACGACGAGGACATCGCCTCGGACATCTCACCTGGCTGGACGGTGACGATCCGACCCGGCAGATCCGCGAGCTCGCGCATCCAGTGAGCGGTCGACCGTTCGTCGTCGCCGAACACGATCCAGACATCGTCGTCCGCGCCGGCAGCCGGGGACGCACCGTCGTTCTGCCGCAACACCTCGCCGTACAACCGGGGCGCCTCGTCGGCTGGCCGGCTCGGCGTGGGTGGGTCGATCCAGTGGCGTTGGGTGTCGAAGGCGTAGGTGGGTAGGACGGTGTGTTGTGGGTTGTGGTGTAGGGCGGTCCAGGTGATGGTGGCGCCGTTGGTCCAGAGGTGGGCGAGGGCTTGG
>JAXDPR010000323.1:0-3023 GCA_034668265.1 Sphingomonadales bacterium | reverse complement strand
GACGTCTGGGACGGTTGCACGAGAGGACCGCCCACGGTGATGTCGTACGGCCCCGGCGCGAGCGTGGCAGGGAGCTTCAAGGTGGTCGACCAGGCACCGGCCGTCGCCGCGAACGTGCTCCTTGCCGCCGTCGTGGTGGTGCCGTGCAGGAGCATCGTGATCGTCAGGCTCGCGGGTCCGCCGACGGTGCCGGACAGGGTCAGCGAGCTGTTCTTCAGCTTCCCGGCCTTCCACGTGATGTTCGCCTTGGGCGTTGCGATCGTCGTCGTCGGCAGGGGCGGGACCGGGGCGTTCGAGATCACGATCTGGCGCAGGGCCGGAGTCGCCACGTTGCCGGCGGTGTCGTTCGCGCCGACGGTGACCGTGTAGATGCCCGGTGCCGCGAAGACGTGGCTCACGGATGCACCGGCGGCGGTTCCCCCGTCGCCGAAGCTCCAGCCGGTGGCCCCCAGGTCGAGCGCCGACCACACGTCGAAGGTGGTCGCCGACATCGCCACCGGCTGCCCCGTCGTTCCCGCTGCGGGGACGTTGAGGGCCGTGAACGTCGGCGGCGACACGTCGAGGGTGGCGCTCTGGATCACGTTCGCGCGCGACCACGCGGTCACGACGTTGCCGAGGCCGTCGATCCCGGCGCTCACGTCGAGGCCCGAGTCCGAACCGGTTGCCGCGAGCGTGGCAAGTCCCGTCAGCGGGTTCGGCCATTGCCCGCCGCCGGGCCGGAAGACCGCGCTCGCGCGGTAGTTGCTGCCGTCCGTCCGTGTGAACGTCGCCACCGTCCCGAGCGCGGTCGCCGTCAGGTGCAGTGTCGAGAGCGGGATGCCGAAGATGGTTCCCGAGCTGATCGCCCTGTCCTGCGGCGTGATGATCGTTGCCGCCGACGCGACGGGAAACGCGCCGCCGACCGTGCGCGTGAGCGCCTTGACCGCGTTCGCGGCGCTCTCCGTCCAGACGACGGTGGTCTCGCCCGCCGGCGTCGTCGCAACCGTGGGCGAGTCGGAGATCACGCCTGCGGCGGACAGTGTCTGCGCAGATCCCCATGTCCCCCCGGCCGAGCGGGTCTGGGCGCGCACGGTTGCGGTCGCGTACTGCACGCAGAGGAAGCCGCAGCTCGACGTCGTGTAGTCCATCCACACCATCGTCACGGTGCCGTCGTCGGCGACCGCGAGCTGCGGCCGGCCGGAGGACGTGGGGCTCACCGACGCCGTCGGCTGCACCATCGCCAACCACGTGCCCGAGGCGTCCTGTGTGCGCGACTGGATGTTGAAGTCAGCCGTGCCCGCTCCGGTTCCGGCGGGGTTGGTGTCGAAGACCCAGGCGGCCGTGGCGTTGCCCGACGGACTCATGACGAGCGTGAGGAACCACAGCATCTGGTTGGCGGGGACCGCGACGGGCGGCGTGAGATCGTCGATCGTCGGCGACCAGGAGCCACTGGCCGCACTGAAGCGGCGCGCGTGCACGACGTTGTTCGCGTCGATCCAGGCCGTCTCGATGTCGCCGGCCCGGTCGACGCCGACGACCGGGTTGCTCGCGTCCACTCCCGGCGCCGAGACGATCGAGGGGGCGCCGAAGCCCCCGCCGGGGACCCGGCGAGAGACCTCGATCCGGTTCTTCGTGCCGTCCGAGCGGATCCAGGCGATCGCGCCGAACCCGGTCGTGCTCAGGGACAGCGCGGGTGAGGAGGCGCTCTGACCGGCGTCCGAGACGGGCGCGGGAGCGCTCCACGGCAGGCCCGGAAGGTGCGAGGCCAACATGATCCGCGTGTTCGTGCCGTCCGTGTCCGCGTAGGTCGCGAACGACTCGCCGGCCGTGTCGGACGCCACCGTGGAGGTCTGCGCGGTGCTCGTGGGGGACGGGACGGAGACGTTGACCGCTGGCAGCCAGCCAGCTGCCGCGGCCGGTGCCGCGAACACGGCGACGAGCATCCCGGCGAGCGCGAGTGGGCGGAGGACGCTCGGCACAGCTCTCAATGTAGTCACCCGAGCGGCCGGCCGCCAGCGCGATCGGGGCATTCGGGCTACGTCAGGCGGACGTTGAGCGTGGCGACGACGACCCCGCCAGCGCGAATCACGCAGCGCCAGCGACCGGTCGGCAGCGTCTTGCCCGAGAGAGCCTTGACCTGCGCCTCGACGAGGGTCGCGCGCGGGCGGGTGTTGGCCTTGAGCTTGCTGCCGTTCGGCAGGGTCCACTGCGTCGTGATCGTCTGCTTCTTCTTCGGCAGCGTCCCGAACGTGAAGTGCGCCCACAGTTCGCTCGTGTGTCCCAGCGTCGTCGTCGCCGGGCCGTGCTTGGGTCCGCTCGCGTAGCCGCGCTTGACGATGCCCGACTTCGGCGCCGCGATCGTGAACGACGTCTGCGAGCTGGCGACGCCCTTGCCGGAGACGATCACGTCGTACGTCCCGGGCATGAGACCGGCGGGGAGCTTCAGCGTCCGTGTCCACGGGCCGGCCTTCGCGGCGAACGTGCTCGACGATGCGTTCGTCTTCGCGCCGTGCTTGCGGATCGCGATCGTGATGCTGGTGTTGATCGGGGACGTCCCGCCGAGCACGATCGATCCGACGAGCTTGCTCGCGACGTAGGCCGCCTTCAGCTTCGGCTTCACGACCGTCGTCGACGGCACCGTGGGAGGCGGCGGAGGCGGCGGCCCTGCGGGGGTCGAGATCACGATCTGCCGTGTCACCGGCGCCGATGTGTTGCCGACCGCATCGCTCGCCGCGACGGTCACGGTGTACGTCCCCGGACGGGCGAAGATGTGCGTCAGCGAAGCCCCTGCTCCCAGGGTGCCGTCGCCGAAGTTCCAGCTCGGCTGTCCTGCGGCGAGTGCCGACCACGTGTCGACCGTCGCGGCCGCGAGCGCGACCGGCTGGTTGGTGATGCCCGTCGCCGGCACGTTGACCGCGGCGAACCCGGGCGGCGAGACGTCGAGCGCGGCGGCCTGGATGAGCGTGTCGGCCGTCCACGAGACCACGGCGTTGCCGAGGCCGTCGAGCGTGAGGTTGGGGCCGTCATCGGTGCCGATGAAGGTG
>JAXDPR010000322.1:0-2738 GCA_034668265.1 Sphingomonadales bacterium | reverse complement strand
TCGCCCGGCGATGCGAACTCCACCTCCCAGATCCGGCTCCAGACGCTCCTCCGCGACGACGCCGTCGGCGGGGCACCGGTCTCGCCGGTCGGCACGACGATCAGCGAGGTACGTTCGTCGGTCGTCCCGCTTCCGAACGGGTACGTCGGCATCGCGTATTACGACGCATCCTCGACCGCCAGCGACGTGCTCTTCAGTACCTGCACGCCTCCGATGGGTGTTCCGGCCAAGCCCATCTGCGGTCCTCCGGTGACGGTCGATGCCTCGGCCGCTGACACGAGTTCCCCCGCGCTGCCCGGCGTGCATGTGCGTCCGAGCGCCGCTGCAGACACCACCGGCCGCGTCGTCGTCACGTGGTCGAAGATGACGGACTCGAGCGGCATGGACGTCTTCTCCGCGACGTCACGCAACTCGGGTGCGACGTTCGGTGACCCGCAACTCGTCTCGGGGGGCAGCGGCTCGTCCAACCAGATCGATCCGTCGATCGCCATCGATCCCACGACCGGGCGAGCCGATCTTGCGTTCCTCGATTCGCAGTCCACCGCTCCTGGCTACATCGTCGCCGTCTCGGCCTCGAACCCCCCGAGCGCGGGAACCACCACCGAGACCTGGTCGGCGAGCGTCCCCGTCGAGACGACACCGATCGTGCCGACCGCGCCCTTCCTGCCAGGGCCCCTCAACGTCGGGGACCGGCCCGCCATCGCGGAAGTCCCGCGTGCCTCGGGACCGCCATGGACGCTCATCGCGTGGACGGACACACGGGGCGCCGTTGGCGGCACGCCCCGGAACGAGGACGTGTACTCGACCGTTCTGCTGCACGGCACCACCACGCCGGTGGGCATCGACACGACCACTCAGGCGCAGCGGAACGTGCCTCAGGCCGTTGCCATAAGCGCGACCGACGCCGACGCGGATCCCCTGACGTACACGATTCTCACAGACGGCGTTCTGGGAGATGCCGCCATTCCCGATCCCAACCAGCCGGTGCTCCAGTACACCGGCTCCCAGTTCGGTACCGACCACGTGAAGGTCAAGATCAGCGACGGCACGTTCCAGACGACCGCGACGATCACCGTGCAAGTCCTGAACACGCCGCCCGTGATCACCTGCACATCCCTCTCGACCCCGCTCAATACTCCGGTCTCCCTCGGCGCCTGCGTCAAGGACGACAACCACGATCCGGTATCCCTCGATGCGTCGGCACCCCAGCACGGCAAGGTCCAGCGGATCAACGGCGATCTCAGCTTCGTGCCCGACACGGGCTTCGACGGGACGGCGCAGGTGACGCTCACCGCCACCGACGGCATCGACGCCGCGAACCCGAAAACGATCACGATCCAGGTCGGGACGCCCGGCGTGACGCCCGTCGCGATCGTCGGTGACGCCTCCCGATCGGCGTTCACCGATCGGCCGATCACGCTCCGGGCCAACACGACCGTGGACGGGGCCGACTCGAGCAAGATCAGCTGGTCCTTCGACGGCAAGGTCTCCGACCAGGGCCAGTCGGTCGCGCACCTGTTCTCGAAGGTCGGGAAGTACCCGGTCACTGCCCGCGTCGGCACGGGCCCGGCGGCGACGGTCACCGTCTACGTCCAGAAGCCGCCACTCAGCATCACGCGCACCGACCTCGGTAAGAACGGCGCGATGGGCCTGCGGGTGAAGCTCGCCCGCCCCGGCAAGCTCACCGTGGCGCTTCTCGGCGTGCACGGCGCGACGCACAAGCCGATGAAGCTCAAGCTCGGCACGCACACGATCCGCATGCGTCTGCCGGCCAGCGTGCGCGCGCGCGGCACGGTGATCGTCAAGCTCACCCTCACCGCGAACGGCGTCCCCACGAAGGTCTACCGCGCCGTGCTGCTGTCCTCGCCCTGAGGGCACGCGCTCGCGAGCTTCCTCCCGCGCGACGACCCGGACGGATCCGTCGCCGTCTACCGCGACCGCCCGCACGGCGCGGTGCCGCCGAAGGTGTGCTCCAGGCCGAAGGAGATCTCCGGCGGATTCAGTCACCACGTGCCGACGCGGCGGTGTTGCATCTAAGTACCGAACCTCCTATAGTGAACCTAATGGTTCAGTATTCAACCACCGTCGACCGCGCGTTCGCAGCCCTCGCCGACCCGACCCGCCGCGCCGTCCTCGAACGGCTCGGTTCCGGCAGCGCGACGCTCAGCGAGCTCGCCGAGCCCTTCGGCATGTCGCTGACCGGGATGAAGAAGCACGTCCGGCTGCTCGAGGAGGCGGAGCTCATGACCACGGAGAAGGTCGGGCGTGTCCGCAGGTGCATGCTCGCGCCCTACGCCTTCGAGGGCATCAGCACGTGGCTGCAGCGGCTCGACCGCTTCGCGCAGGTCGTCGAACGCACAAAAGGAGACCGATGAACACCACGACCGTCACCACCCCGAACGAGCTCGAGATCCGCGTCGAGCGGATCTTCGACGCACCGCGCGAGCACGTCTTCTCCGTCTGGACCGACCCGAAGCTGATCCCGGAATGGTGGGGCGACGGCACGGTCGTCGAGGAGATGGACGTCCGTCCCGGCGGCACGTACCGCTTCCGCACCCCCTTCGGCGTTGTCGAGGGCGAGTTCCGCGAGGTCGACGCGCCCGAGCGGCTTGTGCAGACGTTCCAGAACCACCTGCAGACGCTCGAGTTCGAGGATCTGGGCGACCGCACGAAGCTGACGCAGACGATGCGCTTCGCGACGACCGAGGAGCGCGACACGACGATGCAGTACGGCGTCG
>JAXDPR010000321.1:0-2771 GCA_034668265.1 Sphingomonadales bacterium | reverse complement strand
GTGACAGTCGGTTCAACTCGCGGCCTTCGAAGCGGATCGCGCCCGTCTCGATGCGAGCCGTGGGCGCGAGCAAGCCCATGATCGACAGCGCAGTCACAGATTTCCCGCAACCCGACTCACCGACGATGCCGATCGTCTTACCCTTCTCCACGGCAAAGCTGATGCCGTCGACGGCGTGCACATCGCCGGACCGCGTTGCGAAGTAGGTGCGGAGATCGTCTACTTCGAGCAGGCTCATGCGGCTCCCTGCGTGCGCGGATCGAGCGCGTCGCGCAAGCCGTCGGCGATGAAGAACGCCGTGAGAATCAGCCACGCGATCGCGATGCTCGGGATCACGATGATGTACGGGTGTGAGAGGTAGTTGTTGTAGCCGTCCTGTGCGAGCGAGCCCCAGGACGCCTTCGGCGGATTGATCCCCAGGCCGAGAAACGACAGGAATGCCTCACCGAGCACGACCCCGGGTAGCTCGAGGAAGACGAAGACCACCGCGACTCCGAGCGTGTTGGGCAGCAAGTGCCGGAAGAGGATCCGGTGCCAACGCGCCCCGACTGCGTGAGCAGCACGAACGTAGTCGTTCTCCTTGAGCGTGATGATCTGGCCGCGCATGATGCGCGCCGTGGTGAACCACGACGCGACCGTCAGCGCGACGACCATCGTCCAGAAGTTGACGCTCCCGAAGATCGCCAGCGTGATGATCGCGAACGGCAGATAGGGCAGGCCGTACAACGCGTCGAGAACGCGCATCATCAAGTTGTCGAGCCAGCCGCCGATGAAGCCGGAGATGGCGCCGTAGAGGATGCCGACGACCATGATTGCGATCGTCGCGGCGATGCCGATTCCGATCGAGATCCGGCCGCCGAGCGCCGTCCGCACGAACAGATCCCTCCCGAACTCGTCGGTGCCGAAGAAGTGATGAACGTTCGGCGTCTGGTAGGCGAGGCTGAAGTCGACGGCGTTCGGGTCGAACGGGCTCACCCACGGAACGATCACGACGTAGAGCAGCAGGATCACGAACCCGACCATCGAGACAACGGCCGCCTTGTTGTGAGTGAAGCGCCGGTAGGCGTCGCGCCACAGGCTCGCCTGCCGGAGCGCTGCGCCCGCGGCGTACTGATCGTCCGGGCGCCCGACCGATTGCCGAAGGTCGACCTCTTCGGGATTGAGGACCATCAGTTCCGCGCCTCACGCGTTCGCGGATCGAGAACGCCGTACATGATGTCGACGAACATGTTCGCGACGATGATCAGGATCGAGAGCAGCACGGTGATCCCCATCACCGTCGAGTAGTCACGACCCTGGACGGACGTCACGTAGTACCGGCCGATACCGGGGATCGCGAAGATGTTCTCGATGATGAACGAGCCGGTCACGAGGCCACCGAGGATCGGGCCTGCTGCAGTCAGCGCCGGAATCAACGAGTTGCGCAGCACGTGTACGACGACCACCCGCCGCCAGCGGAGCCCTTTTGCCTTGGCGGTGCGCACGTAGTCCTGCTGCAGCGTCTCGAGCATCTGGCCGCGCACGAGACGGACGAAATACGTGAGCGGGAACAGGGCGAGCGCGAACACCGGGAGCACCTTCGAGCTCGGCGTGTCCCAGCCGTTCGTCGGGAACCACCGCCACTGGGCGGCAAAGAAGTAGATGAGCAGCGTCGCCGTGAAGAACGACGGGATCGCGAAACCCAGGTTCGAGAAGAGCTGGATGACGTAGTCGGTGAGCTTGTTCACGCGCAGCGCCGAGAGGATGCCGAGCGGAATGCCGATGAGCATCGACAGCAGCATCGCGAGCCCGCCCAGCTCCGCAGACACGGGGAAGTGCTGCTTCACGATGTCGTTGACGGTCTGGTCGCGTAGGACGAGCGACGGCCCGAGGTCGGCTTTCCCGACGTCGACGACGTACCGCTCGTACTGGATGTACCACGGCTTGTCGAGGCCGAACTTGCGGTTCAGGTTTGCGAGCACGGCCGGCGACACGGCCTTTTCGCTCTTCCGGAAAGGGCTGCCCTTGATCGCGCGCATCATCCAGAACGTCATGAAGATGACGAGGAGAATGATCGGGATCGTCCAGAGGACGCGACGGACGACGAACTTCAACATCCGATTGCCCTGTTCCTTGTTTGCGGGGCGGTGAATCCGGCGGGCGGCTTGCGCCGCCCGCCGGGTACAGCAGTCAGATCAGCCGAGGCTCACCTTCGTGAGATCGATGACGTCCATCGGGCTCGTGTTCCAGCCGTGAACGTTCGGAGCCACCTGGTACGCGAACGTGTACCAGTAGATCGGCGCAATCGGCATGTCGCCGTTCGGGCCGGTCAGGATCGACTCAGCCTGCTGATAGAGCGCGTACCGCTTCGCCGTATCCGGTTCGGCGGTCGCCTTCTTCAGGATGTCGGTGTAGCTCTTGTTGCACCAGTTGGTGTTGTTGTTGCCGCTGCCGCACTCCAGGACGCTTAAGAAGTTGATGTCGTCCGGGAAGTCGGCAATCCACCCGCTGCGGTAGACGCTCATGCTCGGATCCGGCGGCGGGCCGAGGAACTTGAGGAACTGCGGCCAGTCCTGGTTCTTGAGCGTCACGTTGAGGCCCAGCTTCTTCCAGTTCGCCTGGACCGCAATCGCGATCTCCTTGTGGCCCGGTGCGTTGTTGAAGACGAGCGTGACGTTCTTGACTGGGTTCGACACCTTGTCCATGTAGGTCTTCGCCATGGCCATGTCGGCCGTCGGCTTCAGGAACGTGTCGCTGTTGATCGTCTTGGCACCGGGAATGCCGGCCGGCGA
>JAXDPR010000320.1:0-3283 GCA_034668265.1 Sphingomonadales bacterium | reverse complement strand
CTTCATGAGACGGCCTACGGGGTCGCCATCGACATCGGCTCGACGACGATCGCCGGCCATCTCGCCAACCTCGCCGATGGTGCGGTCCTCGCCAGCAACGGCGTGATGAACCCGCAGATCCGCTTCGGCGAGGACCTGATGAGCCGCGTGTCCTACGCGATGATGCATCCCGAGGGTGCCGGCGAGATGACCGCCGCGGTCCGCAAGGCGCTCGACGGGCTGATCGCCTCGCTCGCGATGCGGGCGGGCATCAAGCGGGTCGAGATCCTCGAGCTGGCCTTGGTCGGCAACCCGATCATGCACCACCTCATGCTCGGCATCGACCCGACGCCGCTCGGTGGTGCGCCGTTCGCGCTCGCCACGGACCGGGCGATCAGCACGACCGCGGCGGAGCTCGGGCTGCGCGCCCATCCTGGGGCGCGCGTCTACGTCCTGCCATGCATCGCCGGCCACGTCGGCGCCGACACGGCCGGGGTGATCCTGGCCGAGCAGCCGCACCAGGCCGAGCGGATGACGCTGGTCGTCGACGTCGGTACGAACGCCGAGATCGTCCTGGGCGACAAGCGTCGGCTGCTGGCCGCATCGAGCCCGACCGGCCCCGCCTTCGAGGGCGCCCAGATCTCGGGCGGCCAGCGCGCTGCGCCAGGCGCCATCGAACGCGTCCGGATCGACCGCGAGACGCTCGAGCCACGTTTCCGGGTCATCGGCGTCGATGCCTGGTCGAACGAGCCGGACTTCGTGACGGACGTCGCCGACGTCGGTATCTCCGGGATCTGCGGCTCGGGGATCATCGAGGTCGTGGCGGAGATGTTCCTGGCCGGGATCGTCACCGAAGACGGCGTGATCGACGGTGGACTCGCAGCGCGCTCGTCGCGCATCGTCAGCGACGGCCGGACGTTCAGCTATGTCCTGCACGAAGGCGACGGCTCGGGGACGAGCCCGCGGATCGCCATCACCCAGAACGATGTCCGGGCGATCCAGCTGGCCAAGGCCGCCCTTTACGCGGGCGTCCGGCTGCTGATGGACCAGCTCGGGATCGACGAGGTCGAGGAGATCCGGCTGGCCGGGGCCTTCGGGAGCCAGATCGACCCCGTCCACGCGATGATCCTCGGGCTGATCCCCGACAGCGACCTTGCCCACGTCCGCTCGGCTGGCAATGCCGCCGGGACCGGCGCGCTCATCGCCCTGTTGTCGGGCGCGGCGCGAAGCGAGATCGAAGGCGTCGTCCGACGCGTCGAGAAGATCGAAACCGCCGTCGAGCCGCGCTTCCAGCAGCATTTCGTCGAGGCGATGGCGTTCCCGCACAAGACGGCGGCCTTTCCGCATCTGGCGGCCGTCGTCGAGCTGCCCGAACGGGCGGCTCCGGCCGGCTCGACGAGCCAGGAGGCTCGCATCGAACGACGACGCCGGCGGACCGTGGCGACTGGCAGCAGGGAGGAGCGTTGATGGACGACCCGCAGCGCCGTCGAACTGGAGGCCGGGCCGCGCGTCAGGCCCTCCGGCTGGCGACCCACGCGGAGCACATCCCGTTCCTCACCCGCAAGCTCGCCCCGTTCGAGGTCCTCGGCGAGGAGGGCCTCGCGCTCATCGAACACAACGCGGACACGATCCTCGAGGAGGTCGGCATCGAATTCCGCGGCGACCCCGAGGCCCTGACGCTTCTGCACGACGCCGGCGCCGACATCGATGGTCAGCGGGTCCGCTTTCCCCGCGGGATGTGCCGCCAGATCGTCCAGGCGACCGCGCCGCGCGAGTTCACGCAATTCGCCCGCAATCCGGAGCGCAACGTCGAGATCGGCGGGATGCACACGGTCTTCGCCCCGAACTACGGCTCGCCGTTCGTCCGCGACCTGGACCGCGGCCGCCGCTACGGCACGCTCGAGGACTTCCGCAACCTGGTCAAGCTGACGTACGCGTCGCCGTATCTCCACCACTCGGGCGGGACCGTCTGCGAACCCGACGACGTGCCGGTCAACAAGCGCCACCTCGACATGGTCTATTCGCACATCCGCTACAGCGACAAGCCGTTCATGGGCTCGGTCACGGCACCGGAACGGGCGCGCGACACGGTCGAGATGGCCCGCCTGACGTTCGGGGCGGACTACCTCGAGGAAAACACCGTCATCCTGTCGCTGATCAACGCGAACTCGCCGCTGGTCTGGGATTCGATCATGCTCGGCTCGGCGCGCGCCTATGCCGAGGCGAACCAGGCGACCCTCATGACGCCGTTCATCCTCGCCGGCGCGATGGCGCCGGTCACCGCGGCCGGTGTCTGTGCCCAGACCCTCGCCGAGGCGCTGGCCGGGATGACCTTCGTCCAGCTCGTGCGGCCGGGCGCGCCGGTCGTGCTCGGATCGTTCGCCAGCTCGATGTCGATGCAGTCGGGGGCGCCGACGTTCGGGACGCCGGAGCCGGCGCTCGTGCTGTATGTGATGGCCGCCCTGGCCCGTCGCCTCGGCGTTCCCTTCCGGAGTGGCGGTTCGCTGTGCGGCTCGAAGATCGCCGATGCGCAGGCCGCCTACGAATCCGCCAACACCCTGCTGCCCACCGTCCTCGGGGGCGTGAACTTCGTCCTCCACGCGGCCGGCTGGCTCGAGGGCGGGCTGACTGTCGGCTATGAGAAGTTCATCCTCGACGCCGACCAGTGCGGGATGATGGGCGTCTTCGTCAACGGCGTCGACATGTCCGAGAACGGCCAGGCGCTCGACGCGATCCGCTCGAACGAGCCCGGCACGCACTACCTCGGTAGCGCCCACACGCTGGCCAACTTCGAGACCGCCTTCTACCGCTCGGACGTCACCGACAACAACAGCTTCGAGCAGTGGCAGGAGGATGGCTCGCTCGACGCGGCCCAACGGGCGAACGTCATCTGGAAGAAGATGCTGGCCGAGTACGAGGCGCCACCGATCGACCCCGGGGTCAACGAAGCCCTGCTCGACTTCATCGCCAGGCGCAAGGCGTCGATGCCGGATTCCGAGGTCTGATGGCCTCGATCCTCGGGCGCCGGCGCGGGTTTGACGACACCGGACGGGCGGCCCTTCGCGACGTCCTCGCCGACCCGATCTTCGAGCTGCTGCCGCTCAAGAGCCTGCCCGACCAGATCCCGCAGTTGCCGCGGGGTGCACTCGTGTCGGTGACGGCATCCCCGGCAAAGGGGATCGATGCGACCGTCGACTGGGCGGCGCGTCTCCAGGCCGATGGGTTTCGCGCCATCCCGCACCTGTCGGCGCGGATGATCGCCGATCGGGCGACGCTGGCCGGTCTGCTCGGGCGTGCCCGCGAC
>JAXDPR010000319.1:0-3185 GCA_034668265.1 Sphingomonadales bacterium | reverse complement strand
GACTTCACCCAGACCAGGCGACTCGACGCCTGGGACGCCGAAGGGGTGACCTTCCTGTTCGGAATCGACGCCATGCCCAACCTCAAGGCGCTCGCCGAGGACCGGCCCGCGTCGGACTGGGCCGAGCTGCAACGGCTGCCGCAGTACACGGCCAAGGGGAAGCCCCGGAAGCGCCCCGAGAAGGTCAAGGACCGGATCGTCCGCGAGCGCGGGTACAAGACGTTGACCCGGGTCCGCGAGGACGTGGCCGCAGTCGCGTACCGGCCGACGGCCTGTCAGCGGACGTACCGGCTGATCATCGTCCGCCAGACGATCCGGGTCGAGGAGGGTCAGACGCGGCTGTTCGACGAGATCCGCTACCGGTTCTACCTGACGAACGATCGCAAGGCCGCGCCGCGGGCGCTGGTCTTGAAGGCCAATGATCGTTGCGACCAGGAGGTGCGCCATGACAACCGTGAAGGCATTGCTGACTCAGTCAGCAGAACACTCGGGAGGAGGTGTCTAAGCCGACCAACTGACTCGCCGTCGAAAGACGAGCGGGGAACATAGCCTGTTGGTAAAGCGGTGGTGGGCGTCGAAGTGTCCGGACCCACGCGCCGCAAGGCTTGCGAAGCACGGTGAAGGCTACACTGCTTGAACTCCAGTTCCACCGGACCAACGCAGTCCCACCGGCATGGCACTCGATGACGGTGCCGACCGCTCCAACCGCAGTTCTCTTGGGCGATTGGAACCCCCGGCGGTCGGGGTGACGGGCGATGAGCCCGCCCACGGAACGAACGGAGCACCTAACCTTCGCTCGGACGTGCCTTCACGGCAAAGCATGGGATGGCCTACCGGGCGCGAGCCCCACGGCCACGGAGTCTCCGTAGTAATCCGCGCCGGGGAAAGCCCGGCACATGGTGAAGGGAGACAGGTCACTCGATGTCACGGGACGGGAGGTGCGCGAGATGCGTAACGCCGAAACGATCCTTGGCATCATCCGAGAGCGCGGCCGACAACGGCTGCCGCTCGGGGACGTCTATCGCCAACTGTTCAACCCGGCCCTGTACCTGCACTCCTACGCCCGACTCTATCGAAACGATGGGGCCATGACGAAAGGGGTGACGGCCGAGACCGTGGACGGGATGTCGCTCGGGAAGATCAACGGGATCATCGAGCGGGTTCGCCGCGAGAGCTATCGTTGGTCCCCCGTGCGACGGGTTTACATCCCGAAACCGAAAGGAGGAGGTTCCAGACCACTCGGGATTCCCACTTGGTCGGACAAGCTGCTGCAAGACGTGGTCCGCGCCATCCTGGAGGCGTACTACGAACCGCGGTTCTCCGACCACTCCCACGGCTTCCGGCCGGGACGCGGCTGCCACACCGCGCTGGCGCGGGTCAAGAAGTCATGGACCGGGACGAAGTGGTTCGTCGAGGGTGACATACGCGGATGCTTTAATAACATCGGGCATGAGACCCTGATGGGCATCCTCGGGCATGACATCACCGACGGCCGCTTCCTCCGACTGATCCGGAACCTTCTCCGGGCGGGCTATCTGGAGGATTGGCGGCTACAACCGACCCTCAGCGGATCACCGCAAGGCGGTACGGTCAGTCCAATACTCTCAAATATCTACCTGGATCGGTTGGACCAGTTCGTCGAGCAGACACTGATCCCGGAGTACACGAGAGGCAAACGACGGGCGGCGAACCTGGAACACGAGCGGCTCGGGCACCGGTCAAGATGCTGCCGCAAGTTGGGGCGGGTTGATGAGGCGAAGGCGCTGGAGGCGGCCCGACGGACCGTCCCATCGTGCGACACCCGAGACCCAAACTACCGGCGGTTGCGTTACGTGCGGTACGCGGACGATTTCCTGCTCGGGTTCGCCGGACCGAAGTCGGAGGCGGAGGCGATCCGGGACCGACTGTCGGCATTCCTGGCCCAGGAATTGGGTCTGGAACTGTCGGCGGAAAAGACCCTGATCACCCACGCCAATACCGAGAAAGCACGCTTCCTCGGCTACGACATCTCGGTCATCCAATGCGACACCAAGATCACCGGTAACCGGCGATCGGTGAACGGCGGGATTGCCCTACGAATGCCGCCCTCCTTCGTGGCGGAGCGGAGTCGCTCCTACACGCGGGACGGCAAACCCATCCACCGGAAGGAACGGACTCACGACTCGGACTACAGCATCGTCTGTCAGTACCAGGCGGAGTACCGGGGCTTCGTGCAGTACTACCAGTTCGCGGCGAACATCGCCTGGCTGAGCAGGCTCCACTGGGTCATGCGGGTGTCACTGCTGAAAACGTTGGCCAACAAACACCGGTCAACGGTCGCGAAGCAGGCTCGCCGGCTCGCGGCAAAGGTCGTGACCCCGTACGGATTCAGGGCGTGCCTGGAAGTGCAGGTACCGCGGGAGGGGAAGGCACCGCTGGTGGGACGATTCGGCGGGCTGCCACTCCGGACAAACCTGACGGCATCCATCGACGACCGACCCCTCGAACGCAAGCGGTTCGGCGGGACCGAACTGCTCCAGCGGGTTCTGGCGGACGCCTGCGAGGCGTGTGGCTCCACGGTGAATGTGGAGGTCCATCACGTCCGCAAGCTCGCCGACCTGAACCGGCGGGACGGCCGCCCGCCCCCGGATTGGGTGCGACTCATGGCATCCCGGCGACGGAAGACGCTGGTCCTCTGTCGCATCTGCCATGACAACATCCACGCCGGTAGGCCATTGCGACGCAGGGCGGAATGAGTGGCTGGAGAGCCGGATGATGCGAAACGTATCCTGTCCGGTTCGGAGGGGGGCGGATGGAAAAGGTCCGGGACACCGGAACCTCGCCAGCCGCCTACCCTACAACCTGATCGCCCAACTCAAGGGCGGTGTGAAGGCGTTGGCGATGCCGGTGAACGACCTGGTGAGCAACTGGGCGTACATGGTGATGGCGAGCCTGGCCTGGAGCCTGAAGGCGTGGAGTGCCCTGGTTCTGCCCGAGGGCGGGCGGTGGGCGGAGAAGTACCGTGCGGAGAAGCGGTCGCTGCTGCGGATGGAATTCAGCACGTTCTGCGTGGCCTTGATCCAGGTGCCGTGCCAGATCGTGCGGTCGGGCCGGCGGCTGATCTACCGTCTCCTGTCATACAGTCCCTGGCAGGAGCCGCTTCTGGCCGGTGCAGCGGCTTGGCGGACCCGGAGCCAATGCTGAAG
>JAXDPR010000318.1:0-4022 GCA_034668265.1 Sphingomonadales bacterium | reverse complement strand
GGTTGCGAAAGGTAATCCCTTGCTGGGCGAGGCGATCCAGGGCCGGAGTGGTGTAGCCCGCGGCGGCAGGCAAGTCGAATCGTGTTTGATCGCGGATGACCAAGATGACGTTCAGCGGCTGGTTCGGTCGCCGCGGGGTGCCCGGGGCAGCGGGGTACGGGTCCCGGTCGGCGGCCGGCCGCTCGGCGACGCCGGCGCTGTGTCTCTGTATTGCGGTGGCGGCCGCGGCACCCGCAGCTGCACCGAGACCGAGCAGCCCAGCGCCGCCGAGCAAATGCCGTCGACTCACGCGCCCCGCGCCCGGCTCGCCCGGGTCCGACGGAGGCGTCTTCGGAGCGTCGGGTAGTTCGGTCATCCGACGATCACCACGCCCTGCAACCAGCAAATACGGCCAAGTCCATCAACACGTCCCCCCGACGAGGCAAACCCAATCCGTCGTGCTGAAGTCTAGTTCTAGTGGTCGTGTTGGGGGCCAATGATCGACACGAAGCTATGGACCGCGCCATCAACCTGACAAACAGACCGAGGGTTCGAACAAAGAACCTTACGTATCCGAAAAACTCGAGCTAAGGGGATTCGAACCCCTGCCGCCCACGCTGCCAGGTCCGGGCACCTGCTGTGAACAAGCTGTTTAGCGGGCCGACTCGGCGTGTGAGAGCTGGGTACGGCTGAATCTCGGGCGAGATCGGAACTGCTCACGCAGGCTCACTCAGATCTGAACCCTTTGCTGGTGAAACGCCGGCGAAAAGCACGCGGAACCCGAGGCGGCGACACTCATACCGACCGTGGCGCGCCGATCACCGACAGGAGCTGAAGCTTCTCCTAGCATTCACTGCCCGGCACCGCGGTACTGGATCGCGACGGGCACGCTGGACGTCCGGCAGGGTCTGAACTGCTTCGTGACTGGCGCACGACGGCGCTCGGTCACCAAGCCTTGATCATGAACGGGCAACGCAGTTTTCATTTGGTGAACGCATCATCAAGTTGAGGAGTCGAGCGCCTTGCATCAACCGGACGTCCCCGATTGCCCGTCACCCGTGCCGCCCGTCCCACCGCCTCCAGCAGCGCCTCCCGGGGACGCCGCCGTTGACGATGGGTACACCGCCGGCAGATGCCGTTATCCGTTGGCCCCCGTTTGTCCGTCGCCAGCGCCGCCCGTACCGCCGTCACCACCGGCGCCGGCGACGTTGCGGGTGGGATCGCCGGTTGCAGAACCGCCGTTGCCGCCGTTGCCGCCGGTGCCCGTCTGGCTGTCGCCGCCTTGCCCGCCTTTGCCTGCGAACGTGGTGCTCGTACCCCCGCTCCGGTTGGAATTGCCGCCCGCACCACCAGTTCCGCCGGCACCCGTCACGCTGTTGCCACCAGATCCACCATTGCCCGCCCGGTTTCGCGCCCCGCTGCCGTCGATGACGGAGATTGCGCCGCCGTCCCCGCCCGTGCCGCCGGATCCGGTTGCGCTGTTGCCACCGTTGCCGCCGTTGCCGGACACGCCGTTCCCCCCTTCCGGGTCGGTGGAGACTCCGCCGTTGGCTCCGTTACCACCGTTCCCGTCGATACCGCGGACGCCGGCATTTCCTGTAGTGGCACCGGTGCCGGCGGTGCCGCCTTCGCCGCCGTTGCCTGCGTCGCCGCCGTTGCCGCCCTTGCCGCCGGAGAAGGAGCTGCTGCTACCGGTGGCTCCGTTGCCGCCGTTGCCGCCCTTGCCCCCGGTGGCACCGTCGCCGCCGTCGCCCTGAGTACCGGCAGCTCCATCGGTGCCCGCTTGTCCGCCTGTGCCGCCGGTGCCTGCAGCTCCGCCCGTACCGGCCTGTCCAGCGCCTCCGCCATTGCCGCCGCTACCGCCTGCCTGACCGTCGACTCCGTTGACTCCGTTCGCTCCGGCGGTGGTGGCGTTCGCTCCGTTGCCGCGGTCGGCGCCGTTGGCTCCGTTGCCGCCGTCACCCCCGTCACCTCCGTCGGCGCCGCCACCGCCACTGCCGTTGGTGCCTGCCGCGCCGTCGGCTCCGGCCTGTCGGCCGTCACCGCCCTTGCCTGCTTGCCCGGCGTTGCCGCCATCACCGCCGCTACCGCCGGCCTGACCGTCAATTCCGTTGACTCCGCTGGCCCCCGCGGTGGTGGCGTTCGCACCGTTGCCGCGGTCGGCACCATCGGCCCCGTTGCCGCCGCGTCCGCCGGCACCACCGTCGCCGCCAACGCCGCCGTCGCCCTGGAGACCGGTTGATCCGTCCGCTCCGACTTGCCCGCCGCTGCCGCCGGTCCCAGCGGCGCCGCCCCTTCCGGCCTGCCCGCCACTGCCCCCGGCGCCACCGTCACCACCGGCCTTGCCGTCAATACCGTTGTCCCCTTTGGCTCCGGCGATGGTGGCATTGGCTCCCTTGCCGCCGTCGGTGCCGTCGGCGCCGTCACCACCGCGGCCACCCGAGCCGCCGTCGCCTCCTGCACCGCCGTCACCGTTGATGCCTGCGGCGCCCGCTCCCCCGAATAACCTGGCACCACCGGCCCCGGCGTTGCCGCCCGCGCCTCCGTTGCCTGCGCCGCTGCCGGCCGTTCCAGCCTCACCATCCCCGGATATGCTCGCCGCCAACGTATCTGGACCTGTCGCGCCGGCGCCGCCAGCACCGCCGACACCGCCAGAACCGCCCTGCCCGCCCGGTCCGATCAGCAATCCGCCTGCGCCGCCGCGTCCTCCGGCGCCTCCCGCGCCGCCGTCACCACCGACCTGGCCCGCTGCAGCGTCGGCCCCTGCGACGCCGGCAGCACCGTTGCCGCCGGCTCCGCCACTACCAAAGAGTCCTGCACTCCCGCCGTTCCCACCCGCAGTACCGGCGAGCGTGGCATTGGCGCCGTTTCCTCCGTTGCCGATCAGCAGGCCCCCTCGGCCTCCGTTGCAGGGTGCGCCGACGCAGCCAATCGATGGGCTGTAGCCAGTGCCGATGAACAGTCCGGCGTCGGGATGCTCCGCGGTGCCGTTGCTGATGAACACCGCGATCAACGCCGCCAATGGATCCGTTCCCGCGGCCATCGACAGCGGACCGATACCCGTGGTGAGCAGCGCAGACGTCAGCCGAGGTGGTGTCGGCGCTACGCCGCCGCCACTCATCACGCACAACGGGTCCGTGCAGGTAGGGTCGACTAGCGGAGACGACACATTCACTAGCTGCACCGACCGCGACACCATCGGCGGATCCATCGGCGGCAACGCCATGGTCGAGGGGGCGTCGGTGACCGCGAACCAGAACGCAGCACCACCTAGAGCGAGCCCAGCAGCGGTCAGCGAGCGAATAACGATCATAAGTGCGAGATCCCGTCACGACCAGCATAGGCACTGGTTTTCGCAGCGTATGCGCACTTATGCTCTTGTTTTAGCAAATCAGAAATAATTATCGCTTGCGTCAACTCTGATCACTGAGCCACTACTGCGATGGACCCATGAGAGTTGCTCCCACGTCGGCCGAATCCCGCACCAAACACTAAACCCCAAGGTGGCGCGCAACCGGTCGACGATGGCCTTCACGATGAAAACCAGCCCGACGAATCATGTTCTGACACAACGACGCAACCACCGCCCATAGCATCAGCTATGGGCGGTGGGGTGGCGCCGAATGGATAGACGAGAGCTTCGTCGGCCTGAGATCGCTACGCAGACTAGCCACCCGAAGGGTTGAGCGCGCGGCTGCCCGACGGGCTGATCACCGACGTACCCGAGGACGCCACCGACCCACCCGACGGATTGATCACCGACGTGCCCGACTGCCGAATCACGGACGTACCCGACGTCCCGATGGTCTGCCGGTCGGTGCCCGGGGCGGGCGCGCCTCCGGTGCCGCCACCATTGACGATGCGCAGCTCGCTGTCGGTCAACGTGCGAATGCTCTGCCGGCGGAGGGCCAGCTTGTTGCGATTGGTGTTCATGATCTTCCTTTCGTATTCGCGGGCCCTGGTTGGTTCGCGTTAGAAAGAGCATCGACTGCCGCACTTGGAACTTTCTTGATGCCGATCGGTGCGCGTCAGGTCGGACTGTC
>JAXDPR010000317.1:0-2549 GCA_034668265.1 Sphingomonadales bacterium | reverse complement strand
CCGATGCCGATCCCGAACAACGCGGTCATGATCGGGAGCCCCATCGCGAGCACCGAACCGAAGGCGATGAGCAGGATGATGACCGCCGCGAGGACGCCGATCGCCTCGCTCTTGGGCTGGGTCTGGTCGGTGAACATCGAGCCGCCCAGCTCGACCTGCAGATCGGGCGTGTTCGCCTGCTTCACCAAATCGCGCATGTGATTCGCGAGATCGACGGGCACGTCGTTCGCCTGCACGTCGAACTGGATCTCGGCGTAGGCGATCGGGGCGTCCTTCGACACGAAGCGGGCACCGCCCGGCTCGTAGGGAGTGGTGACGGACGCGACGTGCTTCTGCCGGCGCAGCGCCGGCGCGAGGGTGTTCTCGATCTCGGATTTCACCGCGGGCGCCTGGATGCCGCCCGCGCCCTTCGCCTTGTAGACGAGGTAGCCGGTGTCGCCGGTCTGATGGAAGTCGGCCTTCAACACGTCGAAGGTGCGCTGCGATTCGGTGCCGGGCAGCGACAACGACTTCAGCAGGTCGCCACCTTCGGTCTTCGCGAGCACATTGACGCCGACGAGCACGACGATCCACGCGATGACCACGAAACGCCGACGTCGATAACACCAAGCCGCGAGGCGGGGGAGCAACATGCGCCGCACGATATCGCGTGCAACCACTATCGAAAATGGTCAGTTTCGGAGCGCGTGGCCACATTTCTCGTTACGCACGCTATGTTTGCCGCGGACACAGTTGCAACCTCAACAACGTTGCAACTGTGTCCAAACTCAGACGCTGCGGCCCGTGAACGCAACCAGCCGCTCGATCGGCTCGGCGCTCGCGGGCGCGTCGACCTCGGCGCCGAACGGGCCCCCGCGCAGCTCCGGCGAGATCATCATCTGCGCCGTCTGCAGCGCGTGTTCGACCGCGTCGGCGGGCGGATCGAAGGGCTGGCCCGTAGCGGTCGCGAGATCCCAGCAGTGGACGAGGAGGTCGAACTTCAAGAGCTCGAGCACCATCGGTCCTGGCAGCGTGCCGAAGGGAAGCGTGACCATACGGTCGATCGCGCCGGGCTCATCGACCGCGCTGCTGAAGTTCCCGATCGCGCCGTCGAACGCACCGAGTGGATCGTCGCCGACGAGGTCGGGCATGGGCGCGTCGGGATCGATGTCGAGCGGTTCACCACCGAACGCGGCGGCGAACATGCCGGCCCCGCCGACGAAGTGACTGATCAGACCGCGCACGTCCCAGTCGGTGCACGGCGTCGGCGCCGAGAGCTGCTCGGGCTTCACGTTGGCGACGAGACCGCGCAGCGCTTCGCGCGGGTAGTCGAGTTGTTCGGACGGTTGCATGGGTGCCTCCCGGGCTGTTTGCGAATCAAGAATGATTCGCTACACCCCGTTCGGCGGATCAGCAAGCGATCAGCCCACGGAATCAGTGGGCGTGATCGTGCCCGGCGTGGTCGTGCTCGGCATGGTCGTGCTCGGCGTGCTCGGCCTCGTGGGCGGCGACCGCCTTGTGCACCTCTTCCATGTCGAGGGCACGGACCTGCTCGATGAGGTTCTCGAGCGACTCGGCCGGGAGCGCGCCGGGCTGGGAGAACACGAGCACATGCTCGCGGAACACCAACAGCGTCGGGATCGACATGATGTTGAAAGTGCCGGCCAGCTGCTGTTGGTCCTCGGTGTCGACCTTGGTGAACACGAGGTCGGCGTTCTTCTCGGACGCCTCCTCGAACACCGGGCCGAACTGACGGCAGGGGCCGCACCAGGAGGCCCAGAAATCGACGAGCACGATGTCGTTTTCGAGGATCGTCTGCTCGAAGTTGTCGGTGGTGAGTTGGATGGTCGCCATAGGAATTGTTCAACGATACGAGCCCGGCCCCCATTCCCGATCAGATTCGCGGTCAGGCGGGCTTGGCCGGATCGGCCTCGATGATGGTGCGAATCGGGCGATCGGAGCTCACGTAGTACCAAGCCCAACGCGTCATCACCCGGAGCCGGTTCTCGAAGCCGATCAGGTAATAGAGGTGGACGACCAGCCAGACGATCCACCCGGGGAAGCCCCGGAAACGCAGTGGGCCGACCTGGCCCACCGCCGATCGGCGGCCGATCGTGGCGAGCGTGCCCTTGTCGCGGTAACGAAACTTGCGCCGGGCGCCCCCGTCCACAATGTGGCGGGCGACGTAGCGGCCGGCCTGCATCGCGGGCGGCGACACCATCGGGAGCAGCGTGCCGTGCTTGTCGTGGGCGCCGGCGACGTCGCCGATCGCGAACACGCCCTCGGCTTCGGTCACGCGCAGGTGATCGTCGACCTCGAACCGGCGCGGGTGCTCGTGCACCGGATCGTTCGGGCGCACGCCCGCGGTCCACACCATCGTCGCGGTCGGGATCTCGGTGCCGTCGTGCAGCACCACTCCCCTGTCGTCGGCGGAGTCGACGAGCGTGTTGGTGCGCACGTCGACGCCCCGTCGTTCGAGCTCCCGCCGTGCGTACTTCGCCAGGCGGGGCACGAACATCGTCAAGAGCCGGTCGCCGCCTTCGAGCAAGAGGATGCGCATCGACGACGCG
>JAXDPR010000316.1:0-4195 GCA_034668265.1 Sphingomonadales bacterium | reverse complement strand
GCGCGCGGCGAGCAACGTTGCCGCGCCGGCGTCCAGCGAGATCCCGTATCATTGGACCGTCGGCAACGCCCCACAGGCGCACAAGGACCTGGTCGCCGAGTTCGGCCGCGTCGGTCTCAAGCCCGGCGAATATGTCTGGGCGGCAACCGCTCCAAGCGAGGGCGATCCGCGCATCGTCGTCGACCTGTTGACGCAGATGACCTACGTCTATCGCGGCGACAAGCTGCTCGGCGCGTCGAGCATGTCGAGCGCGAAGACCGGCCACATCACGCCCTTCGGCTATTGGTCGATCCTCGAGAAGCGGCCCTTCTACCGTTCGAAGAAGTACGACAATGCGCCGATGCCGTTCATGCAGCGCATCGATGATTATGGGATCGCGTTCCACGGGGGCGTCAATCCGGGCTATCCGGCCAGCCACGGCTGCATGCGCCTGCCGATGAAGTTTGCCGAGAAGCTCTACGGAGTCACCAAGCTCGGCACCAAAGTGGTGATCGAGGGCTAAGGCGCCTCAGCGCCAGAGGTTGGTGCGCGCGAGGTCGATGACCTCGTCGCCGCGACCGCTGAACACGGCCTTGAGCATGAACAGTCCGAACCCCTTGGCCATTTCGGCGGTGATCTTCGGGGGCATCGACAGTTCCTGGCGGTTGACGACCGCGTCAACCAGCACCGGCCCGTCATGCCCCAGTGCTTCGCCGATGCCCCGCTCGACGTCGCCGGGATCCTCGAGGCGGATCCCGCGCACGCCCACCGCCTGGGCCATCGCGGCGAAGTCGGGGTTATGGAGCTCGACCCCGAAATCGAGGAACCCCGCGCTCTTCTGCTCAAGCTCGACGAAACCAAGTGTGCCGTTGTTGAAGACGATGATCTTCACCGGTAATCCAAGCTGGGCGAGGCTGAGGAAATCGCCCATGAGCATGGCGAAGCCGCCGTCGCCCGATAGCGAGATCACCTGGCGGCCTGGGAAGGCGGCCTGAGCTCCGATCGCCTGCGCCATCGCATTGGCCATGGAGCCATGGTTGAACGATCCGATCAGCCGCCTGCGCCCGTTCATTTTCAGGTAGCGCGCGGCCCACACAGTCGGCTCTCCGACGTCGCAGGTGAAGATCGCGTCGTCAGCCGCGATCTCGCTGACGACCCGAGCGACATGTTGCGGGTGGATCGGCGGTTTTCCCGGCGTCCCCACTGCAAGTTCGTCCAAAGACTTGCGCGCCTTTGCATAATGGTTGCGCGAGCGTTCGAGATGGCCGCCGTCGCTTTTCTCGGCGATCAGCGGGAGGAGCGCATCGATGGTCGGCCTCACGTCGCCGACCAGGCCGAGGTCGATCCTGCTTTTTCGGCCGAGATTCTCCGGCCGGATGTCGAGCTGGGCGATGCGCGCCTTGTCGGGATAGAATTGGCGATAGGGGAAGTTCGTCCCGAGCAGCAGCAATGTGTCGCAACCCTCCATTGCAAAATAGCCGGAGGAAAAGCCGATCAAGCCGGTCATGCCGACATCGTAGGGGTTGTTGCCCTCGACATATTCCTTGCCGCGCATGGCGTGGACGACCGGTGCTTTGAGCTTGCCCGCAAGCGCGAGCAGCTGCTCGTGCGCGCCGGCGCAGCCCGCGCCGCAGAACAAAGTCACCTTGCGCGCATCGTTGAGGAGCTCGGCGAGGGCTCGAAGGTCATGCTCGGCGGGCACGATCAGCGGTTGGCGTGCGGCGAACTCGCCGCTCGTCGGCTCGGCGGCGGCGTTCGCTGATTGCAAGGCAATGTCCCCGGGGATGACCACTACCGACACGCCGCGCCTGCCGATCGCTTCGCGGATCGCGATTTCGAGCACGCCGGGCATTTGCGACGGACTTGAGACCAGCTCGCAATAATGGCTGCACTCGCGGAACAGGTTCTGGGGATGCGTTTCCTGGAAGTAGCCGCGGCCGATCTCCGCCGACGGGATGTGCGCGGCGATGGCCAGCACCGGCACGCGCGAGCGATGGCAGTCGTAGAGGCCGTTGATGAGATGGACGTTGCCGGGCCCGCAGCTACCGGCGCAGACCGCGAGGCGACCGGTGAGATGCGCCTCGGCGCCCGCGGCGAACGCTGCGACTTCCTCGTGCCGCGTGTGGACCCAGGCAATTTCCTTCTGGCGCCGCACCACATCGGTGATCGCATTGAGGCTGTCGCCGACGATCCCGTAGATGCGCTCGACGCCGGCCGCGGCGAGCGTGGCGACGAACTGGTCGGCGACGGTCTTGGCCATGCTGGTTCTCCGGTTGCTCGCCTACGCAACACAGGTTTGCGGCAGTTGGTGCCGCGCGCGACCGATCTTTAAACCTCTCGAGGCGCTCAGGCCACGCGCGCCTGTTCCGAATGGACGGGCAGCACCAGGACGGTCCGCAGGCCCGGCTGATTGTCCTCCAGGACTAGCTGTCCGTTGTGAAGGTGAGCGATCGATTCGGCGAGCGCCAGGCCAAGCCCCGCGCCTTCGTCGGACCGGCTGGTGTCGAGGCGGCCAAACCGCCGCCGCGCTTCGTCTCGCCGCTCGGGCGGGATGCCAGGACCGCGGTCGGCGACTTCGATCCGGATGTTGCGCTCGCTCGGCTCGACCCGGACCCGGATTTCCCCGCCCGCGGCTCCGTACCGCAGCGCATTTTCGACGAGGTTGCTGATCGCCTGGGCGAGCAATTGCCGGTGGCCGAACAGCGGCACCGGCCATGCCGGCCGGTCGTAGACCAGGCTTGCCGCCCGCTCTTCGGCGAGCGGGTCGTACATTTCCGTCAGCTCATCGGCAAGCGCGCCAACATCGAACCAGGCGAATTGCCGGCGTCCGGTCAGCGCTTCGGATCGGCTGATCTCGAGTACCGTCGTCAGGATGCGCATCAGGGAATCGGCTTGGCGGATGACGCTTCCAAACAATTCTTCCTGCTCCCTGGGATCGCTGGCATGGGCTGCTGCAAAAGCGGCCGAGCGCAGTCTGCTGACCGGCGAGCGCAGATCGTGGGCCAGGCTGTCGGTGAGGAGCCGAAGCTCCTCCATCAGCATGCTGATCCGGTCGAGCATCGCGTTGATCTGCCGGCCCAGGCGATCGAAGGCATCGTCTGCGCGCGACACGGGAACACGCTGCGTGAGGTCCCGCGCGCTGATCCGGTCGGCGACCCGCGCGATCTCACCGATCCGCCCTCCGACGTAACGGGCGAGGATCAGGCCGCACAGCAGCCCGAGCAGACCGGCGAAAACCAGCGCGATCAGGAGCGTGCGCTCGAGCGTGTCCCGGATCGCCAGCCCCTCGCCCGCGATCCGGCCGCTGACCAGCCACTGGCCGCCGGCGAGCTGATGCATCGTGAGCGCTGCCTCGTGTGGAGTGGTCTGGCCACGCAGCCGGATGAGAGCGTTGCGATAGCCCTCCCGCGACTTGAGCAGCGATGGCGGCACCGCGTCCAGATTGCCTTCGACCTGGCGCCCGTCCGGTCCAAGCACCGCCACCGCGGTCTGCGGATCGGCATAGGTCATCGTGTCCTGGATGGCGCCGTCGAGCGCAGTCTTGCCGCCCGAGCGGTAGACGTCGGCCAGCACCTTGCCCTGCTCGACCACCTGTTGGCGAAGCGTCGCCGCGGCTTGATCGTGGGTCCGGTAATAGATGAAGCCGATCACGGCGAGGTTCGAGACCAGCGCCAGCAACCCGGCGAGAAGCGCGATTCGAAGGGTGGTCGACACTCTTGGAGTCGTAGCGGTTCAGGCGGCGAGCATGTAGCCCGCGCCCCTCACCGTATGCAGCAGAGGCTTTTCGAATCCCTCGTCGAGCTTGCGCCGAAGGCGGCTGACGTGGACGTCGATGACATTGGTGCCGGGATCGAAGTGATAGTCCCAGACCTGCTCCAGCAGCATCGTCCGGGTGACGACGCGGCCCTCGTTGCGAGCGAAATATTCGAGCAGCAGATATTCGCGGGGCTTGAGGTCGAGCTTCCTGCCGGCTCGCCGCACGCTCCGTGACAGCGGGTCGATCTCGAGGTCGCCGACGCTGAGGCGGTGATCGGCGGGGTCGAGCCGCGCGTCGCGTCGGCGCAGTAGGGCATTCACGCGCGCGAGCAGTTCAGCGAAAGAGAAAGGCTTAACGAGATAATCGTCGGACCCGTGCTCGAGGCCTTCGATGCGGTCCCCGACCGAGGCGAGGGCGGACAGGATCAGGACGGGTGTCTGGATTTTCGCTGCGCGCAGC
>JAXDPR010000315.1:0-7883 GCA_034668265.1 Sphingomonadales bacterium | reverse complement strand
CGCATAATTGCGTGCTCGCCGAACAGCTTCGCGCGGACGTTGCCGAGGCCGCGAAAGGCGGCACCGAGAAGCACCGCCAGCGCCATGTCGAGCGCGGCAAATTGCTTCCTCGCGACCGCGTCGAACGGCTGCTCGATCCGGGCTCGCCGTTCCTCGAGATCGGCCAGCTCGCCGCCGGCGACATGTATGACGGCGAAGTGCCCGGCGCGGGGATCATCGCCGGCATCGGCCGCGTTTCCGGCCGCCAGGTGATGATCGTGTGCAACGACGCGACGGTCAAAGGCGGCACTTATTACCCGCTGACGGTCAAGAAGCATTTGCGCGCGCAGGAGATCGCCGAGCAGAACCGCCTGCCGTGCATCTATCTGGTCGACAGCGGCGGCGCGAACCTTCCGCACCAGGCCGAGGTCTTCCCCGACCGCGATCATTTCGGCCGCATCTTCTTCAACCAGGCGCAGATGTCGTCGAAAGGCATCGCCCAGGTCGCCTGCGTGATGGGCAGCTGCACTGCCGGCGGCGCCTACGTGCCCGCGATGAGCGACGAAAGCGTGATCGTCCGGGACCAGGGCACGATCTTCCTCGCCGGCCCGCCGCTGGTGAAAGCCGCGACGGGCGAGGTGATCAGCGCCGAGGAATTGGGCGGCGGCGACTTGCACGCGCGTAAGTCCGGCGTGGTCGACCATCTCGCCGAGAATGACGAGCACGCGCTGACCATCGTCCGGGACATCGTCAGCAGTTGTTCCCCGGCGGAGGCCGGGGCCCAGCTTGAACTAAAGGAACAACGCCCGCCGCTTTACGACGCAGAAGAGCTGTACGGCATCATCCCCGAAGACGTGCGCGCGCCCTACGACGTTCACGAGATCATCGCGCGCATCGTCGATGGCAGCGAATTCCACGAGTTCAAGGCGCTGTACGGAAGCACCCTCGTCTGCGGCTTCGCGCACATCTGGGGCATGCCCGTCGCGATCCTCGCCAACAATGGCATCCTCTTCTCCGAAAGCGCGCAGAAGGGCGCGCACTTCATCGAGCTCGCCTGCCAGCGCCGCACGCCCTTGCTGTTCCTGCAGAACATCTCGGGCTTCATGGTCGGCGGGAAATATGAGGCGGAAGGCATCGCCAAGCACGGTGCCAAGCTCGTCACCGCGGTCGCGACCGCGAGCGTTCCCAAGATTACCGTGCTGATCGGCGGCAGCTTCGGCGCCGGCAATTACGGCATGGCCGGCCGCGCCTACAGCCCACGCTTCCTGTTCACCTGGCCCAACAGTCGCATCAGCGTGATGGGCGGCGAGCAGGCCGCGAGCGTGCTCGCGACCGTCCACCGCGACGCCGACAAATGGACTCCGGCGCAGGCGGAGAAGTTCAAGCAGCCGATCCGCGAGGAATATGAGAAAGAGGGCAACCCCTGGCACGCGACCGCGCGGCTGTGGGATGACGGCATCATCGACCCCGCGCAGACGCGTGATGTCCTCGGGCTGGCATTCGCGGCAACTCTGAACGCGCCCATCCCCGAACGCCCGCAGTTCGGCGTGTTCCGGATGTGACGATGCTGTCGCTGCTGCTCGCGCTCGCCGTTCAGACAGGAGCCGGCAAACTGCCGCCCGCGCAGGCGCTGCCACCGCCCGCGGCCGAAGAGCAGGCGGTGCTCGCGCCCATCAACCAGCTGTTCGCGGCGCTCGAGGCGGGGGACGGCGCCGGTATCCTTCGGGTGGTCTATCCCGACGGCCGGGTCACGGCCGTTGGAACGCTCCGCACGGGGACCGGACTGCGCCAGGAGAGCTGGACCCAATTCGCTGCGCGCCTCAAGCCGGGGCAGGGGTTCCAGGAGAGCATTTCGGACCCGGCGATCGAGGTTGACGGCGACATCGCCATGGTCTGGGTGCCGTTTGTCGTTCGGGTCGGCGGGAAGGTGGGCAATTGCGGGGTCGATCATTTCGACCTGGTTCGCGAACACGGCGCGTGGAAGGTGATGAACATCTCCTTCTCGTCGCGTACGGCGGGATGCCCGGCCGAGTGATCAAATCGCTGCTGATCGCCAATCGGGGCGAAATTGCGTGCCGCGTGATCCGCACCGCGCGGCGCCTCGGGATCCGCACGGTCGCGGTTTATTCGGACGCGGACGCCAAGGCGCTGCACGTGCGCATGGCGGACGAGGCGGTGCACATCGGGCCGAGCCCGGCGCGGGAGTCGTACCTGCGCGGCGACGCGATCATCGCGGCGGCGAAATCGACCGGCGCGGAGGCGATCCACCCCGGCTATGGCTTCCTCAGCGAGAATGCCGACTTCGCTGAGGCGGTGATCAAGGCTGGCCTAATTTGGGTTGGTCCGAAGCCGGCCAGCATCCGCGCTATGGGACTCAAGGACGCCGCGAAGAAATTGATGGCCGAAGCGGGCGTGCCAGTGACACCCGGTTATCTCGGCGAGGTCCAGGACCCGAAGCACCTGAAAAAGGAAGCCGGCGCGATCGGCTATCCGGTGCTGATCAAGGCGGTCGCGGGCGGCGGCGGCAAGGGCATGCGCCGCGTCGACGAGGCCGGCCAGTTCGACGACTCGCTCGACAGCGCCAAGCGCGAGGCGGCGAGCGCATTCGGCGACGACCGCGTGCTGATCGAAAAGTACATCCTCTCGCCGCGCCACATCGAGGTGCAGGTGTTCGGCGACGCCCACGGCAATGTGGTCCATTTGTTCGAACGCGACTGCTCGCTCCAGCGCCGCCATCAGAAAGTGATCGAGGAAGCGCCCGCGCCCGGCATGGACGCGGAAACTCGCGACGCGGTGTGCGGCGCCGCGGTGCGCGCGGCGCAGGCAGTGAACTACGAAAGCGCCGGTACCATCGAGTTCATCGCCGACGCATCCGAGGGCCTGCGCGCCGACCGCATCTGGTTCATGGAAATGAACACGCGGCTGCAGGTCGAGCACCCGGTGACCGAGGAGATTACCGGGCAGGATTTGGTCGAATGGCAGCTCCGCGTCGCATCAGGCGAGAAGCTGCCGAAGACGCAGGATGAACTATCGATCAACGGCCATGCCATCGAAGCGCGGTTGTATGCCGAGGACCCAGCGAAAGGGTTCCTGCCGAGCGTCGGAAGACTTGAGCATTTCCATTTGTCGGAGCCATGGCTCGAGAACGTAGCGCTCTACACGATTCCAAGAATTGATACGGGCGTTGAGGAGGGTGATGCGATCTCTCCGTTCTATGACCCCATGATTGCGAAGATCGTCGCTTGGGGCGAAGATCGTGAGTCCGCGATCGAAGACCTGTCGGCATATCTGGACGAAGCGGAGGTATGGCCGGTTCGAACGAATGCCGCATTCCTGTACAACGCGCTGACCCATCCCGATTTCGCAGCGGCGAAGATCGACACCGGCTTCATCGAAAAGTATCTCCAGGAGCTGGTTCCCGATCTCGGGCCGGACGACGAGTTAGAGCGCGCCGCAGCCGCCGTCGCAATCTTCGCGGCCGAGGAGGAAGCTGTGCTGCCCGGCCTCACGGGCCTAAGGCTCAACGCTCCGACTCGGCTCTCCGTGGCGCTTAGCGGTCGGACCGTCGAGCTCGGCGACAAGGAAGAGATTGCTGAAGTGTCGGGCTTCTCCGATGGCGAGCGGGTCGTCGTCTTCCGCGAAGGCCAGGCGTTCGAGTTCGCGCTCGGGGCACGCGGAACGGGCACGTCACACGGCATCCACGATGGCGAGATCGAGGCGCCGATGCCTGGCAGGGTGACCGCGGTCGAGGTCGCGGCGGGTGACAAGGTCGCGAAGGGCCAGCGGCTGCTGACGCTCGAGGCGATGAAGATGGAGCATGCGTTGACCGCGCCGTTCGACGGAACCGTCGTCGAGCTCTCGGCCAAGGCCGGGGCGCAGGTGAGCGAGGGCACGATGCTGGTGAAAGTGGAACCCGCAAAATGACCGAGCCGTCGCACTCGCACCCGCTCGAGCGGCTGATCTTCTTTTCCGACGCGGTGTTCGCGATCGCCATCACCCTTCTGATCCTCGAGGTCCGCCCGCCGCACCTCGGTTTCCACGCCAGCGACCGCGACAATTTGATCGCACTCGCCAATTTGATCCCGAGCTTCGTCGCCTTCTTCATCAGCTTCTTCGTCATCGGCGCCTTCTGGGCCGGGCATCATCGCGCGTTCAGCCTCGCCCGGCACTGGTCGCCCAACCTTGTCATGCCGAACATCCTGATGCTCGCCGCCATCGTCTTCATGCCCTTCGCGACCGCCTACATGGGGCTCAACATGGGCCAGCGCGTGCCGACCATCCTCTACGATGTCGTGCTGCTCGCGACCGGCCTGCTCAACATCCGCCTGGTGCGAATGGCGACCAGCCCGCCAGTGGTTGACGAGGACGCCGATGCGCTGACCATCGCCCGCATCCGCGGTCGCGGCTGGGGCGTGACACTCGGCGCCGCGCTGGCGCTGCTGCTTGCGTTTTTCGTCCCGCGCCTCAGCCAGTTCGCGCTGCTCACCATCCCTTTGTGGCTCCGCCTCGCCGTCAAGCGCGCCGAGCGATCCGCGGGCGCTGAACCAGCACGAGCCTGAGGAGTTGTCACGGACATGCGAACGATCCTGATCCTCACCGCGGCAGCCACAGCGCTCACGGCCTGCGAAACCGCCCGTGAACCGGCCGGCGGAGCGCCGATGCCGCTGATCGATTCAAGTGGACGCCAGATCGGCACCGTCGTTGCCTGGCAGACCAGCGGAGGCGTCAGCTTCCGGGTGAGCGCGTCGGGCCTCCCACATGGAATCCATGGCATCCACGTCCACCCGATCGGCCGCTGCGACCCGCCCGACTTCGCCAGCGCCGGGACGCACTGGAACCCGACCGGGCGGCAGCACGGGCTCAACAACCCGCAAGGTCCGCACGCCGGCGATCTCCCCAACGTCGAGGTCGCGGCCAACGGCGTCCTCAACCAGACGGTCGTCCTGCCCAATGCCACGATGGCGCAGCTGCTCGATGCCGACGGCTCGGCGATCCTCATCCATGCCGGCGCCGACGATTATGTCAGCCAGCCGAGCGGCAACAGCGGTCCCAAGATCGCCTGCGCCGTCATCCGCCCTGGAGCCGAGCTGCGCTGACCCCCGAAGCCGCCGAGGATACCTCGGAGCGGCAGCTCGGCAAGGCCTTCAAGGCGCGCGGCCAGCGGCGGCTCAAAAACTACCCGCATCGCGGCCAGGGCGGATGAGCGAGAGGGCGACCCTTAACTTAAGTGATATACAGGCTGGCTAATCGCACGTACGCCCAGCCTATTACCGCGACCGGTTCAGCACCGCGGTGACCGGGAGACAGTTGAGAGCTCCCGCTGTGTTGAGGAACTTGAGTTTTGTCGGCACCCCGAAAAGATTATCGCATCTACGGTTATGACGGTGCGCGCCGGATCGTGACCTCCGACTGGATCGAGGCCTCGAGCGACGAGGATGCGATCGCCCACGCAACCGCGCTCGGCTTCACCAAGTCCGAGCTGTGGCTGAGCGATCGCCTAATCGCTCAGCTCGAAGGCGAGCATCGCGCGCCGTAACGGCGCCCGCGGCCGAAACGACCCCGATCTTTCGAGCCAATTGCCACACTTCGCAGCCGCCGGTTTCGGCGATCGCCCGCGCCCCTTCGAGCGCGAAATGATCGTCGAGCGCATCGAGCATTTCGACGGCGCGGATTCTGCCCGTCCCGTCGAGCCGGTAGACCCGGTAATTCGCCATGTTTGCCACCCTTTTTCCACCGCTTCAGGGCGAGAACGATGGCGGCAGCGCGGTTCATCCGGGCATTTGCCCGCCGGCGTGACCACGCGCGAACGCACGGCCACGCCGGGCAAGCGGTCTAGCCGCGATAGGCGTTGGCCGGCCGGACGCGGATGCCGGTCACCGCGCCGTTATAGGCGACGTCGCAGCGGAAGCTGAGGCTGGCGGCGGCATAGCGCTGGCCCTGATAGCCCTGGCCCTGGTAGCCGTACTGGCCGCCATTGGCGCTGCTCAGCGTCCCGGAGACGCGCAGTCCGTTGTTGCGGCGCTGGACTTCGTTGATAGAGGTCACGCGAAGCGACGAAGCGCGGTTGTAGCCCTGTCCGTACTGCTGTCCGTACTGCTGCTCATACTGCTGGCCATAGCCGCCGCCGTACTGGGCCTGCGCCTGGTTGACCGCGGCACTGGCGCAGCGCGACACCGCCTGGCGGTCGGTGACGTTGTAGCGGTTGCCGAGCAGGCTATCGATGATCGACTGGATCGGGTTCTGGTTATAGCCCTGGTTATAGCCGTAGCCCTGCTGGCCGTAGGCGGTGCCTGGATAAGCCTGCTGCGGATAGCCTTGCGGATATTGCTGCTGGTAGGGCTGCTGCGGGTATTGCTGCGGATAGGTCGGCTGCGGATAATATTGCGCCGCGGCGGGAGCCGCGAGCGTTCCGACCGCCGCCGCGGCGGCGAGATATTTGGCGAAGCTTGTCATGTCGGAAATCCTCTCGTCCCACGCGGAAATTGCCGGTGAGTTCAAGGGATAGAACGCGTCTTACCCGAATAAGACGCATGAACCTAAAACAACAAGGGCGCTTGAGAGCGCTCCGCAGACGGCCAGGAGGCCGGATTTCGCCCTTCCGGCATTAGGCGAATCTGCAAATCGGGCGTATGAGAACGCATCGCCGCAAATTGCCTGAGCGCAGCGGCGACCGAGAGACGAATGGAGAGCTCCCCGCTGTGTCAGGAGCCTCACATGTCTTCCCCCCTCAAGACCTACCGCGTCTATTCTTACGGCCGCACGCACGAGGTGCTCACCGCCGACCTCGTCGAAGCGACGAGCGACGATCAGGCTGTCGCCAAGGCCGAGGCCGCGGGCTTCGGATCCAAATACGAGATCTGGGAGGATCGGCGGCCGGTCGCGCAGCTGTACGACCAGCGCCGCCTCGGCTGATTCCGCCCCGCCGCCAGGCTGGAAGTTTGCTAAGTTTGCTGTGATTTCGCGCGCGGGCACCTGGGGCCCGAAACGCAGCGATTGCAGCACCCAACGCGCGCGCGCAAGCCGCGAACGGACGGAATGGAGCCGATCGAGGGAAGTGCCGCGAGCTGACATGAGGCCGGCCAACTTTTACAAACCGTGTGGTGTAGGAAAGGAAATTCGCAGGCAATCTATCGTTGACCAACCTGTGAGCGACACGCTTGGACACATTCCTCTTGCCGTGGGCGGCACCGAAGCGGAGTGCGGGCGCGGCGCCGGATCCGACCGGTCCGGAGTCGAGTGTGCGTCGCCCGGTCCACGGGGAGTATCATTATGTCCAACACCACCAGCGATCGCAGCCGCGTTGCGGCGAGCGACCCCAGCGAAGTCCGCTATTTCGGTAAAAAACACGGGCTCACCGACGACCAGGTCAGGGACCTGATCAAGCAGCACGGCAACGACCGCAAGACGCTCGAGGAGGCGGTGGCGACGATCAGGGGGCCGGCCACGACCGCCTAGACACGCGACACGCCCGGCGAGATCGTTCCCGCCGGGCGCGCCGAAACTCGATCGCGTGCTGGTGTTCGACCGGCAGTGACGGCGTCTAGGCCTCGCGCCTCATGTCGATCCGCGCGACGAGCCGAGTGCCCTGCCACAGCTCGCATTTGAAGCCGTCGTGCCGCTCCCTAACCAGCTCGGCCGCGGCCTCGTCATCCTCGGCTTCGACCCAGTTGGCGGACGCGATCTTGTCCGCCCCGTCGATGCAATAGACCTTGTATTGTGCCACCTGTTCACCCTGTTCATCTGTGCCTCCGAAGTGGAGTTTGGGAAAGCGAACGGGTTCGTTACGTAACGGTTTGATCGTTTACGCCGAGCCGTTGCCGAGCGGCGCTCGGTCCGGTTGCATAACGATAATTTCCGATTTGCCGGGAGTCGCGGGGAGGGCCTGGTTAACGGCGACGCTCGGT
>JAXDPR010000314.1:0-2753 GCA_034668265.1 Sphingomonadales bacterium | reverse complement strand
GCGGAGGTCCCGAAGGCTCGCCCTTGCGCGGGTCGAGCAGCTTCAAGGTCGCGGCGGCGCGCTCGATCGCGGCCTCGCTGATGTCGTTGGCGTGGGCAAAGGCGGTTGTTTCGCCGGTGACGCCACGCAAGCCGAAGCCCGAGCTGGTGTGATAGTCCGCGGTCTTCAGACGCCCGTCGTCGAACCCGAACGCTTCGCTCGCGCTATACTGCAGATAAAGCTCGCCATCGTCGTGAGCGGCGAGATGCCTTGCGGCGAGCCGCTTCGCCCCGTCGGGATCGAGGCTGCGGTAGAGGAACCGGCGCGGATCGGCCTTCGTCATGCGGCCTTCGAGTCCGCAGGTCCCCCCTCAAGGACGAAGCGCCGGTCGCAATAGCCGCATTCGACGAAGCCGAGTTCCTCGTCGATCCTGAGGAACACGCGCGGATGGCCGAGCGCCGGCGAAATCTCGCCCGATCCGTCGCAGGCGACCTGCAGCGTCATCACGCGGATGACTTCGGGCGGCGGGATGTTTGATGCCATGAACGGGCAATTAGGGATGTAGCATCGCGCTCACAAGCTTGTCGGGCGGGAGTGCCGCTCTTATGCCGCAACGCATCGTGGACGAAGCCGCCATCCGCATCGAATCCCTGTCCAAGACCTATGGGGGCCAAGGGAGAGAAGCCAGGCGCGCGCTCGACGAGGTCAGCTTCGACGTCCCGCGCGGGCAGATTTTCGGCCTGCTTGGGCCGAACGGCGCGGGCAAGTCGACGCTGATCAACATCCTTGCCGGACTGGTCGTGAAAACCAGCGGCAAGGTGACGATCTGGGGCTTCGACATCGAGCAGCATCCGCGAAACGCCAAAAGGTCGATCGGCGTGGTTCCGCAGGAAATCATCTTCGATCCGTTCTTCACGCCGCGCGAGACGCTGGAGATCCAGGCCGGCCTGTACGGGATCCCGGCGAAAGAGCGGCACAGCGACGGCCTCCTCGCCGCGATGCACCTGACCGACAAGGCCAACGCTTATTCGCGCACTCTGTCGGGGGGCATGAAGCGGCGACTGCTGGTCGCCAAGGCGATGGTCCATTCGCCGCCGATTCTGGTGCTGGACGAGCCGACCGCCGGCGTCGACGTCGAGCTTCGCCGCCAGCTGTGGGACTATGTGCGGCAGCTCAACGCCCAAGGCGTGACGATCGTGCTGACGACGCACTATCTCGAGGAAGCCGAGGAACTGTGCGACCGCATTGCCATCATCCACCACGGCCGCGTCATCGCCAACGAGCCGACCCGCGAGCTGGTGTCGAAGGCGCAGGAGAAAGCCGTCGTCGTCACCTTCGACCGCGATATCGCGCAAGTGCCGACCCATTCGGCGTTCCAGAACATCAGCCTGATCGACGAGCGGACGCTGGAAATCATTTATCGCAAGGACGCCACCAACGCCGGTGAGGTCCTGGGTGCGCTGACTGCCGATGGGCTGACCATCGTCGACGTTTCGACCCGCGACCCAGACCTCGAGGACGTCTTCCTGAGCCTGACCGGCGCCGATCAGGAAGCGGCGTGAGCATCAGCGCCGACGTCCTCATCGTCGGCTCGGGCGCCGCGGGGCTGACGGCAGCCCTCAACCTCGCCGAGACGCACAAGGTCGCCGTCATCGCCAAGGGTGCGCTCGGCGAAGGCGCCACCAGCTGGGCCCAGGGCGGAATCGCCGCGGTGCTGGAAGAAGGCGACAGCTTCGAGGCGCACGTCAACGACACGATGATCGCCGGCGCGGGGCTCAACGACATCCGCGTCGTCGAGCATGTCGTCGAATCGGCGCCGCGCGCGATCCAGCATTTGATCGACCTCGGCGTGCCCTTCGCGCAGGACGGCAACGCGCTGCACCTCACGCGCGAAGGCGGCCACAGCCATCGCCGCATCGTCCATGTCGCCGACGCGACCGGCTATGCCGTCCAGCTGGCGCTCGAGGCGGCCGCGGCGAAGCATCCCAACATCACGCTCGTTCCCGACATGGTGGCGATCGACCTCGCCACCGGCCGCCACGCGACGAACTTCTCGACCAGCGGCGCGGTGCACGGCCTCTACGCCTGGAACCGAAAGAAGAAGCGGGTCGAGGCGCTGACCGGCAAGGCGACGATCCTCGCGACGGGCGGCGCGGGCCGCGCCTACCTCTATTCGACGGCGCCGCGCGGAGCGACCGGCGATGGCATCGCCATGGCGTGGCGCGCGGGCTGCCGGGTCTCCAACATGGAGATGATGCAGTTCCACCCGACCTGCCTCTACAACCTCCAGGTCAAGAATTTCCTGATCACCGAGGCGGTGCGCGGCGAGGGCGGGCAGCTGAAGCTTCCGCCCGGCGTAAAGGGTGGTGGAACGCGCTTCATGCAGCACTTCGACGAGCGCGGCGAATTGGCCCCGCGCGACATCGTCGCCCGCGCCATCGACCATGAGATCAAGCGCCTCGGCCTCGATTACGTCCACCTCGACATCTCGCACCGGGACGAGGATTTCGTCCGCGAGCATTTCCCCAACATCTACGACAAGCTGCTCGGCCTCGGCATCGACATCACGGCCGAGCTGATTCCGGTGGTTCCGGCGCAGCATTATACCTGCGGCGGCGTGGTCGTGGACCTTCACGGCCGCACCGATGCCCCGGGCCTCTATGCCGCGGGCGAGGTCACCCAGTCCGGCCTGCACGGCGCCAATCGCCTCGCGTCGAACAGCCTGCTCGAATGCCTGGTGTTCGGCGAGGCGGCGGCCAAGCACATCGCCGCCA
>JAXDPR010000313.1:0-5358 GCA_034668265.1 Sphingomonadales bacterium | reverse complement strand
CGGTAGCGACGCGGCAATCCAGTGCGACTGGATTGCTTCGCTGCGCTCGCGATGACGGCCGTGTGTTATTTTTTGCGCGTAAAGTCCACGCTAACGACGTTCGACCCGTCGTCCTTCGGCTCTTCCGGCGATGCAGCAATCTCGGGCGGGTCGTTCTCCGCCGCCTCATGCTCCGCGCCCGGCACCTCGTCGGCATTGGCGTGGAAGGTCAGCGCGAACTCGACCGCCGGATCGTGGAACTGGGTCACCGCCGCGAACGGCACGTGCAAACTCGCCGGCACGCCGCCGAACGACAGGCCGACGGTGAAGTCGTCCTCCTCGACCTTCAAGTCCCAGAAACGGTGCTGGATGACGATCGTCATCTCCTCCGGGAAGCGCTCGAGCAAATGCTTGGGGATCGACACGCCGGGAGCACGGGTCTTGAAGGTGATGTAAAAGTGGTGGTCGCCGGGCAAGCCCCCGGTCTGCTCGACCTCCCCCAGCACGCGGCCGACCACGGCGCGCAGCGCGTCCTGCACGATCTCGTCGTACGGGATCAGGCTTTCCGGAGGGGTCTCGTCGCTCACCCCTTCAGGTGGTAGCGGGCGAGCGAGCCCGGTCAAGCGGAGTTGAGCATGCCCATCGACGCCACCCAACCCTATGATGACAATAATATCTTCGCGAAAATCCTTCGCGGGGAGATCCCTTCAACCCCGATCTACGAGGACGAGTTCGCTTTCGCTTTCCCGGACATCAACCCGGCGGCACCGACCCACATTTTGGTGATTCCCAAGGGACGCTACGTCTCCTGGGACGATTTCTCGGCCAATGCGTCGGACGCCGAGATCGCCGGCTTCGTCCGCGCGGTGGGACGGATCGCTCGCGACTCTGGACTGGTCGATCGAGGTTACCGCCTCCTCGCCAACACCGGGCCCAACTCGCATCAGGAAGTGCCGCACCTTCATGTCCACATTTTCGGCGGGCGGCCGCTGGGGCCCATGCTTGCTCGTTAGGCGTTCTTCATCGTCGGTTCAGGGCGGCGGCGGTCACCTGTCGATATGGGATTGCCCTCGGCCCCTCAGCCGTTAGGGTCCGCCCGAATATCAGTTCGATAGGGGAGAGAGATGGCCACAATAGCACCGCGGGGAGGCCTGTTGCTGGGCCGGGTCAAGTCGCTCGATGCGATCCTTGCAACGGCGGAAAAGAAGGGCCTGCATCGCTCGCTCGGCGCATTCCAGCTGACGCTGCTCGGAATTGGCGCCGTCATCGGCACCGGCATTTTCGTTCTGACCGCCGAGGCCGCCCAGAAAGCCGGCCCGGCGATGATGATCAGTTTCGTGATCGCCGGCACGGTCTGCGCGGTTGCGGCTCTCTGCTATTCCGAGCTTGCCTCGATGGTTCCGGTCGCGGGGTCCGCCTACACCTACACCTATGCGGTGATGGGCGAACTGTTCGCCTGGATGGTCGGCTGGGCGCTGATCCTCGAATATGCCATCGGCGCAAGCGCGGTCGCGGTCGGCTGGTCGGGCTATTTCTTCGGGCTGATGAAAAGCTGGGGCATCATCGTTCCGCCTGCGCTCGCCGCGGGCCCCTTCGGCGGCGGGGTCTTCAACCTTCCTGCGGCCGTAATTGCAGGATTGGTGACGATACTTCTGATCGTCGGCACCAAGGAGAGCGCGCGCTTCAACGCGGTCCTCGTCCTGGTCAAGATCACCGCGCTCACCATCTTCTGCATCCTCACCTTGCCGATCCTCAAGGGCGAGCACTTCACGCCGTTCATTCCCAACGGCTGGGGCACTTATGGCGTGGTCGGCGCCGCGGCCTCGATCTTCTTCGCTTATGTCGGCTTCGATGCGGTCTCGACCGCTGCGGAGGAGACCAAGAACCCGCAGCGCAACGTGCCGATCGGCCTTATTGGCTCGCTCGGCATTTGTACGATCTTCTACCTGGTGGTCGCGGCGGGGGCGATTGGCGCCATGGGCGCTCAGCCGGTTCGCGACGCGCTCGGCCATCCCTTCCCGCCGGGCAGCATCGAGCTGACCAACCAGTGCAGTGCCATCGTTGCGCAGGGCGTGACTCAGCCCCTGGTCTGCTCGCGTGAGGCGCTCGCCCATGTCCTGCGCACGGTCGGCTATCAGCGCATTGGCGACCTCATGGGCATCGCTGCGTTCATCGCGCTCCCTTCGGTCGTGCTGATGATGATGTTCGGCCAGACCCGGATCTTCTTCGTCATGGCCCGTGACGGCCTGCTTCCGGACAAGCTCGCCTCGGTTCACCCGCGGTTCCGCACGCCGCACGTGGTGACCGCCGTCACCGGTGTCGGCGTGATGCTTGCCGCGGCGTTCCTGCCCGTGGGCAAGCTCGCCGACTATTCGAACTCGGGAACGTTGTTCGCCTTCATGATGGTGGCGATTTCGGTGCTTGTCCTGCGCCGCACCGATCCCGGCCGCAAGCGGCCGTTCCGCACGCCGGCGGTGGGGATTATCGCGCCGGTCGCGATTATCGGCTGTCTTGCGCTGTACGTGATGCTTCCGCCGATCGCGATCGCCGTGCTTCCGGCGTGGGGCGTGGTCGGGCTGCTGATCTACTTCGGCTATTCGCGCAGTCGAAGCCACGTCGGCCGCGGCATCACCGACGTGCCTGAGCTTGCGGCGGACGCGCCCGGATCGGTCGGCGTCGCGCCGATGCCGGGAGCGCCCGCGCCGGGCAGTCCGGAAGAGCGCGGCTAAGCGGCAAGCTCTCCGGCCAGCGCCCTGAGGTCCGCCTCGGGGCGCGCGCCATAATGCTGGATGATCTCGGCGGCGCAGATCGCTCCGAGTCTGAGCGACTGCCCGAGGGTCTTGCCGGTCGCTTCGCCATAAAGGAATCCCGCGGCGAACAAGTCGCCGGCGCCGGTCGTGTCGACCAATTCATCGATGGGCTCGGCCGGTACGTCGGCTCGCTCGCTCCCGCGGACCGCAAGTGCGCCAGCCGCGCCGCGGGTCACCACCAAGGTCTCGACCTTCGGCGCGATCGCGGCCACGGCAGTCTCGAGGTGCGGGGTTCCGCCCATCGCCAGGATTTCGGCTTCGTTGGCGAAAAGAATGTCGACGCGCCCCCCCTCGATGAGCGCCGTGAAGCCCTCGCGGTGCCGCTCGACGCAGAACAGGTCGGACAGGCTGAACGCGACCTTCCGTCCCGCCCCCCGGGCAACCTCGATCGCCCGCACCATCGCGTAGCGCGGCGTCTCCGGGTCCCACAGATAACCCTCGAGATAAAGGATGCCGGAGGAGCGGATCTGCTCTTCGTCAAGCACCCCGACGTCAAGCTCCTGCGCGGCGCCGAGGAAGGTGTTCATCGTCCGGTGCCCGTCCGGCGTCACCAGGATCATCGATCGCGCGGTGGGCACTCCGACATCCACCGGCGGCGTCGTGAACTCGACCCCCGCCGCCGTCAGGTCGTGGCGGTAGAACTCGCCGAGCTGGTCGGGAGCGACCTGCCCGACGAAGCCCGCGCGGCCGCCGAGCGCGGCAATTCCCGCCGCGGTGTTGCCGGCGCATCCGCCGCTGACCTCGCGCGCCGGCTGCATATGGTCGTACAGGCGCTTCGCTTCCTCCGCGTCGACCAGCCGCATCGAATCCTTGGTCAGCCCCTCCTCGCGCAGGAATTCGTCGGTCGCGTTGGCGATCACGTCGACGATGGCATTGCCGATGCACAGGACATCGAGGCGCGGGTCGGGCATTCATGAACTCCGGGAAGACGAGGAAAGCGTGGCGCCTAGCCGCCCGTTCGGCCGCTCGCAACATTGCGTCGGCGACGAGGGCAGGGCATCCTCGTCTCATGCGCCGCTCAATCGCTCTCGCCCTGCTGCTCTTCGCCGCCGCCTGTGCGCCGCGGCCTCAGGCGGCTTCCGTGCCCACGCCCACGCCGGCGCCGCAGCCCCGGCAGGACAGCGGCCTCAACGGCCTCAACGCGCAGCAGTTGGTCGACCATTTCGGCCGGCCCGCGCTCCAGGTCCACGAGGGCAGCAGCGTCAAGCTCCAGTTTCGCGGGTCACGCTGCGTGCTCGACGCCTATCTCTATCCGGGCCGCGACGGGCAGCTTCGAGTGACCTATATCGACACAAGGATGCCGTCGGGGGCCGACATGAATCAGGCCGCCTGCATCGCCGCGCTCGAAACGCCGAGCTGATCGAGCGCCCAGCGCGCCGCCTCGGCAATCACCGGGTCGGGGTCGGCAAGATGCGGCTCGACCGCTTCCGCCAGCTTGGCGTCGCCGCTGTTTCCGGCTGCAACCAGGCAGTTGCGGATCATCCGGTTGCGCCCGATCCGCTTGATCGGTGACCCGGCGAACATTTCGCGGAAAGCCGCCTCGTCGAGCGCCAGCAGGTCAGCGAGCGTCGGCGCGGCAAGCTCCGCGCGCGGAACGAACGCGCGGTTGGCCGCGGCGGCATCGGCAAAGCGGTTCCACGGGCACACCGCAAGGCAATCGTCGCAGCCGTAGATGCGGTTGCCGATTCCCCGCCGAAGCTCCTCCGGGATCGGCCCGTCATGCTCGATCGTGAGGTAGGATATACAGCGCCTCGCATCGATCCGGTGCGGCCCAATGAACGCCTGCGTCGGGCAAGCATTGAGGCAGCGCGTGCACGACCCGCAATGCTGGCCGTGGTCGGCCGGCGCATCGGGCTCCAGCTCGAGGCTCGTCAAAATCACGCCGAGGAACAGCCAGCTGCCGTGCTCGCGGCTCACGAGGTTCGTGTGCTTGCCCTGCCAGCCGATGCCGGCCGCCTGCGCCAGTGGCTTTTCCATCACCGGGGCGGTGTCGACGAACACCTTCAGTTCGCTCGGCGCCTGGTCGACGATGAACCGCGCCAGCGCCTTCAGGCCCTTCTTGACCGTCTTGTGATAATCGCCGCCCTGCGCATAGGCCGAGATCCGCCCGACCTCGGGATGCGCCGCCAGCGCCAGCGGGTCGCTCGCCGGCGCATAGCTCATGCCCAATGCGATCGCCGACCTTGCTTCGGGCCACAGCGCGAGGGGCGACACGCGATGGTCCGCGCGCGCTTCCATCCAGCCCATCGTTCCGTGGTGCCCGGCTTCCAGCCAGCGCCTCAGCTCCAGCCCTGCCGCGTCCGCTGCATCGGCGCGCGCGAAGCCGCAGGCGGCAAAGCCAAGCCGCGCTGCTTCCGTCCTTATTGCTTCCTCAAGGCTTTCATTGGTAGCCACGCTCGCGCAACTACACCGTTCGCCCTGAGCTTGTCGAAGGGCCGTCTTTGTTTTCTTTAGGAAAAATCTTGCTTCGACAGGCCTCATCCGGAACGCTCGCAGTCGAAGCGATCGACCTGGTCAAGGACTTCAACGAGACTCGCGCGGTCGACGGCGTCAGCCTCGCCGTCCCGGC
>JAXDPR010000312.1:0-3601 GCA_034668265.1 Sphingomonadales bacterium | reverse complement strand
TCTCGTTCGACTTGCATGTGTTAGGCATGCCGCCAGCGTTCGTTCTGAGCCAGAATCAAACTCTCAAGTTGATGTACGATCAATCCCCCGCTGGAATAAGCGAGAAAAAGACCGGCATCTCCGGGAGCCGTTCCTGCACAAAAATCACAATCTGGTGTGTTTGCGTTTTTGAGACATATGAGCTCCGCCCCGAAGCAAAAAGCTTCGAACCGGATCCATAAGGAACGGCATAAATTTGACCGATCCGCCGATACCCAGAGGCTATCGGTGACCGGGCCGCCGCCCACATGTCCCTTCATCTAAACCGACAATGTCAAAGAGCCGACGCGCATCCTCCCCCGGTTCGATTGGTTCCGGGCATCGGTTGGACCGACCAAGAAGAGGCGCGAAACGAACGCGAGACCTCATAGCGAGGCCGCGTCCGTTGCTGTGGAGCGCCCTATATGTGTGGCGCCCAATGCCGTCAACCGGGTATTTTGCAATATTGTTGCAGTCCGGCTTCCAGCAGATCAAGCGCAGTTATGCGCCTTCACGTGGTTCAAGATGGGGTTGCGAAGCGCCGCGTCAAGGGCCGCAAACGCCTGTTTTCGATGGTTTTTCGTGAATCTGTTCAAGCGCTCTGGATGTAGGTCCGCATCGCTTCCGCCTCGGCCTCGATCCGCTCCATGCGGTGCTTCACGAGATCGCCGATCGAGACGATGCCGCGAATCTGACCGCCCTCGACCACCGGAAGATGGCGAATCCGCCGCTGGGTCATGAGTGCCAGGGCAGCAAGCACGTCGGTGTCGGGCGGGGCGGTAATCGCGGGCGAGCTCATCACGCGGGAGACCGGCCAGTCGAGCATTTCCGGGCCATGGTCGCGCAGGCGGTAGATGACGTCGCGCTCGGAGATGATGCCGGCAATGCGCCCGTTCTCGATCACCGGAAGGGCGCCGATGCGTTTCTCGCCGAGCCGGCGGACGGCGTCGAACACTTTGCTGTCGGCGGTGACGGTTTCGACCGTCGCGCCCTTGTCACGAAGCACCGAAGCGATGGTCATGGCTCTCCTTTCTTGTCAGACTCGGAGCCTTGGGTCCGCTTGATAGTCCCACTTCGCGCGGCCAAAGGGAAGGCCATGCCCCAACGTAAGCCTCGCCCCGACCCCGTGCCGAGCCCGCGCCAGTTGACCGTGCAGCGCTTCTTGCGGATCTTCCGGCTACTCGCCTTGCTGTCGGTGGTCATTGCCGCGATCGCGGTGGTGCTGGTCACCCGCGGCGCCGGCGAAGTCCACGCCAGCCTGATCATCGCCACGGCGCTGGGCATCGGCTTGACGGTTCTCGTCGGAACCAGCCTCATGGCCCTCGTCTTCCTCAGCAACTCGAGCGGGCATGACCAGGCCGCGGGCGGCACTCACGAAAAGGACGGGAAATGACCGATAGCGAGCGAGCGCCGATCCTCAGGGTGGTGCCCGGCCCGGGCGACATCAACGCCAACGGCCATATCTTCGGCGGCTGGGTGCTGAGCCAGATGGACATTGCCGCGGGCATCGTCGCCTCGCGGCGGGCGCGGGGCCCGGTGGCGACGGTCGCGATCGAAGCAATGAAGTTCCTCGCGCCGATCCACCTGCGCGACGTGATCTCGGTCTATGCCAGCGTCGAACATGTCGGACGCACCTCGATGGCGGTCAGGATCGAGATCGTCGCCCAGCGAGACCTCGGAGCGACCGAGGTCAAGGTGACCGAAGGCGTGTTCACGTTCGTGGCGCTGGACGCCAACCACCGGCCGCGGCCGGTCAATCGCTCGCTTAAACCTGGCGCCTAGAATTTGGCGATGCCGCTGACGACAAAGCGGCGCTTGTAGGGCCAGACGGAAGGCCCGTCGGTGTCCCAATAGCGCGCGTCGAAGGTGAAATGCTTGGATGGGTTCCAGGCAATCCCGGCGTTCCATGCGGTATAATCGATGGCCAGGACGCGCTGCCTGCGTCCGATGCCGGCGCTCGCGGTCAGGGTCTTGGCGATTTTGTAGGACCCGCCGCCTTCGACGTAGATCGATTCCTTCGATGAACCGAGCTCATCGGGGGTATAGATGATCGACAGGATCGGCGTGAACCGGCCGATCGGCCGCGCCGCCGACGCCGCGAATTCGGGGACCGTCGCGTCGGTGCCGGGCTTGGCGTCGATCGCCTGGCGAAGGGTCGCGCTGGCCGCGATGTTGAAGCTGGACAACTTGGTCCTCACGCCGAGCACGGCCCCGGCCTCGCCATCCCAGGTCGGCGCCGTCACATTCTTGGCGTAGGCGGCGACGTAGAAGGGGCCGGAGACCAGCTCAGCGCGGCCGATGGCCTGCGCGTGCCGGGTCTGGGCGATGCCCTTCGTGTTCCCGCTGCTGAAGACCGAAACCTGAAGAACCGGGACGACTGGCGCAAGTGCAGGGATGGCGAGAACTCCTTATCGAGCGCCCGCAGCATCACGACGAACCCATGCAGGCCGAAGCCCACGGATTGCATAACCGGAATGAATTTTCGAGCCGAAATCTTGCGGCCCGCTGAGGCTCAGGCGGCCGGAGCGATCTCGTCGTCGCCTTCGGCGGCGCGCGGTGTGCGCGCACGGCGACGCGGACGGCGCGGCTCCTCATCGGCGGCGTCGGCCGCTTGCTCCTGCGGCTCGCGGCCGATCGCCGGCGGGAGCACGTCGAGCGGAAGGCTGTCGTCGCCGCCGTTCGGGCGGGGCCGGCGCTCGCCGCGACCGCCCTCGGAGACGTCCGAGGGCTCGTCGCGCCGCGGACGGTCCGGACGGTTGTAGCGCTCGTTGCGATAGGGCCGGTTGCCGCGATCCTGGCCGTCGGCGCGCTGAGGGCGATCGTCGTCCGATCCTTCCTCACCGGCTTCCGCCAGCTCTTCATCCCCACGATGAAAACCAGGCTCGTTGTGTGACGAGCTGTTTTCATCATCCTCGTCCATCTGCTCATCGCGTTGGCGACGCGGGCTCTGGTCTTCAAAACGAGCGCGGTTTTCGTCCAGCACCCGGAAATAATGGTCCGCGAACTGGAGATAATATTCGGTCTGGACACGGTCGCCGGCGAGCTGCGCGTCACGCGCCATGCTCTTGTACTTTTCCAGCAGCTGCGCGGCATTGCCGCGCTGGCGGTTGTCCTGCCGGTTACCCGGCTGGCCACCACCACTGAGGTTCCGTCCGCCGCCCTGTCCACCACGGCCGCGACGGCGGCCGCCCTGACGATTGTTGATCAAATGCCTACGTCCTTACGCAGTGAAGCTTGCCCCTTTGTCTCGGACGGGCAGGGCCGCGCACTGCGCGGCCTCTGACCCTCTCGTTCCGGTCTGTGCGCCAAGGCGCTTGAAGAACGGCCGATTGCGTCGGGGGTCGGAACGGGAGCGCCCTGCAGTTGATCTGGAGCGGGCCCGGCCCAGGACCCCTGATGTAGTGCGCCCGCGCGCCAATGCCAAGCTATTTCGTTTCGCCCCAGTTGAGGAGAATCGCGCGGGGCCGGTCGGCGAAGTCGTTCGCGACCCGCGCTTCAAGGCCGTCGCGCGCCAGCAGGGCGGTGACCGGAGCGGCCTGGTCATGACCGATTTCCACGGCAGCAAGTCCGCCCGGATTGAGCA
>JAXDPR010000311.1:0-4786 GCA_034668265.1 Sphingomonadales bacterium | reverse complement strand
GCGGTGTTCTCAACCGCAGTCTCGTTCGCCGCATTGTTGGCGGCGTCATTCTTGTTGCACGCGGCGACGCCGAGCGCGAGGACCGCAACGGTCACGATCGCAAGCTTCTTCATGAGTCTTTCACTCCCTTAAAATGCCCGTCGTGCGGGCACGCCCGGGCCTGCCGCTGCGAGTCGTCAGGCCAGGCCGGGGGCAATAGCGACAATCCCTACCGGCGTACAAGGGATTATTTCACAAGGCTGAATTGACGATATAAAGATATCTTTATATCCTTATGCCATGACGGTTACGATGCCCTTGGCCGACCGATTCCAGGCGCTTGCCGATCCGACCCGGCTGCGCATCGTCGCGCTACTGCGGCTGATGGAGCTGTCCGTCGGGGAGCTCGCGCAGGTCCTCGGACAGAGTCAGCCGCGGGTCTCCCGCCACCTCAAGATCCTGGCTGACGCGGGGGTGCTCGAGCGGCGCAAGGAAGGAAGCTGGGTGTTCCTGACGTTAGCGGAGGCGGACCGGGTCGAGCCATTGTTCGCCCTGATCGACCAGTGGGCCGACGGGGCGACGCAGGCGCTGTTCGCCGCCGACGCCGCGCGGACCGAGTCGATCCGCGCCGAGCGGGCGCAAGCCGCCAATCGTTATTTCGCCGGCCATGCCGAGATGTGGGACCAGATTCGCTCGCTCCATGTCGCCGAAAGCGAGGTAGAGCAGGCAATCGACTCTGCGCTGGGCAATCGAACGCTCGGCCGCTTCGTCGACATCGGCACGGGCACGGGGCGAATGATCGAGTTGTTCGGGCCGCGTGCGGTCAACGCTATCGGCATCGATCGCTCGTCCGACATGCTGCGCGTCGCCCGGGTCAAGCTGGAAGCTGCCGGAATCGCATCGAGCCTGCGCCAGGGCGACATGTATGCGCTCCCGCTTGCCGACCACAGCGCCGACAGCATCATCATCCACCAGGTGCTGCACTACGCGCACTCGCCAGCCGCGGCGATCGCGGAGGCCGCGCGCGTCCTGGCTCCAGGCGGAACGCTGCTGGTGGTCGATTTCGCCGCCCACGAGCGCGAGGAGCTGCGGGAGCGGGATGCGCACATCCGTCTCGGCTTCGAGGACGAGGTCATGGCCGGTTGGTTCAACGCTGCAGGTCTCGAGGTCGATGAAATCCGGCATCTCAAGGGCGGCGAGCTGACGGTCACCTTGTGGCGAGGGGTGAAGGCCGCAGCGCGGCAGCGGAGGGCGGCATGAACGCCTTCGAATCCCTTGGCCGCCATCTGCCGCTGTTCGCGGAAGCACGCGGCGACATCCAGGTCAGCTTCGAATTCTTCCCGCCCAAGACCGAGAAGATGGAGCAGACGCTGTGGGAGTCGATCAAGACGCTCGAGCCGCTGCACCCGCGGTTCGTCTCGGTGACCTATGGCGCCGGCGGCTCCACCCGCGAGCGCACTCATGCGACGGTCGAGCGGATCCTCAAGGAAACCCCGCTGACGCCCGCGGCGCATTTGACCTGCGTCGGCGCGAGCCGCGACGAGATCGACGCAGTCGCGCGCGATTATTGGCAGCTCGGCGTCCGCAACATCGTCGCCTTGCGCGGCGATCCGTCGGAGCCCGGGTCGAAGTATCACCCGCATCCTGACGGCTATGCCAATGCGGCCGAGCTCGTCGCGGGCCTCAAGGCAATCGCGCCATTCGACATCTCGGTCGCCGCATACCCCGAGATCCACCCGGATTCGGCAGATCGCGCGTTCGATCTCGATAACCTCAAGCGCAAATGTTCTGCCGGTGCCACAAGGGCCATCACACAATTTTTCTTCTCGCCCGACTGCTTCTTCCGGTTCCGTGATGAAGCCGAGGCGGCCGGTATCGAGGTCGAGCTGGTGCCGGGCATCCTCCCAGTCTCGAACGTCGCGACAACCCGCCGTTTCGCGCAGAGCTGCGGAGCGACGATCCCGCAATGGCTCGATGAACTGTTCGAAGGGTTGGACGACTTGCCGGCAGCTCGCCAGCTGATCGCCGCGACGGTTGCGGCCGAGCTCGCCGGCCAGCTCTATGCCGGCGGCGTCCGTCACTTCCATTTCTACACGCTCAATCGCGCGGAGCTCAGCTACGCGATTTGCCACTTGCTCGGCGTGAGGGCCCAAAAGGAAACAGCGTCATGAGTGCATCGCAAACTCTGCGCGCCGAAGCTGCGAAGCGCATCCTGATCAAGGACGGGGCCTATGGCACGTCGATCCAGGACCGGAAGCTGCAGGGCGCCGATTATTGCGGCCCGCTCGACCTCCTGAAGGACCAGCGCGGCAACAACGACCTGCTCAACATCACTCGGCCGGACATCGTCCGCTCGATCTGCGAGAGCTTCGCCGACGCGGGCGCCGAAATCCTCGCGACCAACACCTTCAATGCAAATGCGATCAGCCAGGCCGATTATGGGGCCGAAGCGCTGGTGAAGAAGATCAATGTCGAGGCGGCGCAGATCACGCGCGAGGTGGCCGATCGCGACGGGAAGCAGCGCTGGGTCGCCGGCGCGCTCGGCCCGACCAACAAGACGCTGTCGCTGTCGCCCGACGTCAACGATCCCGGTTTCCGCGAGGTGGATTTCGACCAGGTGAAGGCGGTCTATCGCGAACAGATCGATGCGCTTGTCATCGGCGGCGTCGATTTCATCCTCGTCGAAACGATCTTCGACACGTTGAATGCCAAGGCGGCGATCATGGCGGCGCTGGAGGCGGAGCAGGACCTTGGCCGGGAGCTGCCGTTGATGATCTCGATGACTCTGACGGATCTCAGCGGGCGAAACCTCTCCGGCCACACGGTCGAGGCCTTCTGGGCCTCCGTGCGTCACGCGCGGCCGGTGACGATCGGGCTCAACTGCTCGTTCGGAGCGGCGCAGCTCCGCCCGCATCTCGCGGCGCTTGCTGCGACAGCGGACACGTTGGTCATGGCTTATCCGAATGCCGGGCTTCCCAACGAGCTTGGCGAATATGACGAGGCCGCGGCTGAAACGGCCGCGCAGGTTCGCGACTGGGCCGAGAGCGGCCTGGTCAACATCGTCGGCGGTTGTTGCGGGACGACTCCCTCGCACATCGCCGCCATTGCCGGGGCGGTGCGCGATTGCACGCCGCGCACCGTCCCGGCTGCTCGCGCCGGCACCCTGCTCGCCGGGCTCGAACCGATGCTCATAGCCGCTTGAAACCCATGGAAATGACCCGAGTGAATGAGGCCGGCGCCGGCGCGCGCTTCGTCAACATTGGCGAGCGCTGCAACGTCACCGGCTCGGCCCGGTTCAAGAAACTCGTGCTCGCGGGCGACTATGACGCCGCGGTCGAAGTCGCGCGCGACCAGGTCGAGAACGGCGCGCAGATCGTCGACGTCAACATGGACGAGGCCTTGCTCGACAGCGAGCAGGCGATGACGATCTTCCTCAAGCGCATCGCGGCCGAACCCGACATCGCACGGGTGCCAGTGATGATCGACAGCTCCAAATGGAGCGTGATCGAGGCCGGCCTCAAGTGCGTCTCGGGCAAGCCGATCGTCAATTCCATCTCGATGAAGGAAGGCGAGGGGCCATTCCTCGAGCTCGCCCGCAAGTGCCGGTCTTATGGCGCGGCGGTGGTCGTGATGGCCTTCGACGAGGTCGGCCAGGCCGACACGGTCGAGCGCAAGGTCACGATTTGCGAGCGGGCGTACAAATTGCTCGTCGCTGACGGCACCGACCCGAGCGATATCGTGTTCGACCCGAACATCTTCGCTGTCGCGACCGGGATCGACGAGCATCGCCGTTACGCGATCGACTTCATCGAGGCTGCGAGCGAGATCCGCCGCCGCTGCCCTGGAACGCACATCTCGGGCGGCCTGTCGAACCTCAGCTTCTCATTTCGCGGCAATGAGCCGGTGCGCCGGGCGATGCACAGCGTGTTCCTCTACCACGCCATTCCCGCGGGCATGGACATGGGGATCGTGAATGCGGGCCAAATCGACATCTACGACGCCATCGACCCCGAGCTGCGCGAAGCCTGCGAGGACGTCATCTTCGACCGCCGCGACGATGCGACCGAGCGGCTGGTCACGTTGGCCGAGCGTTTCAGGGGCACCGATCCCGCAGCGGAGAAGGCACTCGCCGAATGGCGCACGTTGCCGGTCGGCGAGCGCCTGTCCTATGCCCTGGTCAAGGGCATCGACGCCCACATCGTCGACGACACCGAAGAAGCCCGTTTGCTGGCTCCGCGCCCGATCCAGGTCATCGAAGGCCCACTGATGGACGGCATGAACATCGTCGGCGACCTGTTCGGCTCGGGCAAGATGTTCCTTCCCCAGGTGGTCAAGTCGGCGCGGGTGATGAAGCGCGCCGTCGCCCACCTCATTCCTTTCATCGAGGCCGAGAAGGAGAGGACCGGCGCGACCCAGGGCAAGGGCCGGATCGTCATGGCCACGGTCAAGGGCGACGTTCACGACATCGGCAAGAACATCGTCGGCGTGGTCCTCCAGTGCAACGGCTTCGAGGTCATCGACCTTGGGGTCATGGTGCCCTGGCAAGACATCCTCAAATCGGCGAACGACAACCAGGCGGACATGATCGGCCTCTCCGGCCTGATAACGCCGTCGCTGGACGAGATGGTCACCGTCGCCGGCGAGATGCAGCGGCTAGGCCTCAAGACTCCGCTCCTGATCGGCGGCGCGACCACCAGCAAGGCGCATACCGCGCTGCGCATCGACCCGGCGTATGAAGGCCCGGTCATCCACGTCCTCGACGCCAGCCGCGCAGTCGGTGTCGCTTCGTCGCTGGTCTCGGACACTC
>JAXDPR010000310.1:0-10075 GCA_034668265.1 Sphingomonadales bacterium | reverse complement strand
TCAAGGACTGGGTGGCGGACACCGCCGCGGTCGCCCTAGTGTTGGGGCTGGTTTGGTGGCGCCGGCGCGCCGCTAACGAGCGCGGCCCAGCCGGCGAAGCCATTCCCCGATGAGATCTAACCCATTGGAGGGGGGTCAGTAGCGATTTGAGCGCGCTGCTGTCCATGGCCGCTGGACGGGGGGCAACTGCAATCCTATCTCGCAGCCGAAGCCAGAGTGGGGAACGCATGACACAGTTCAATGACCGCGAGCGTGCTTTCGAGGCCAAATTCGCCCGCGACGAGGAAATGCAGTTCCGCGTGATCGCGCGCCGCAACCGTTTGCTCGGCGAATGGGCGGCGCGGCGGATGGGGCTGACCGAGGCCGAGGCCGAGGCTTATGCCAAGGATGTTATCCGCTCCGATTTCGAGGAAGCGGGGGAGCACGACGTAATCCGCAAGGTGCTGGGCGACCTCACGGCGGCCGGGGTCGAATGCAGCGAGGAACAAGTCCGCGAGGCGCTTCGCAACAAGGAAATCGATGCACGGCGCCAGATCATCGAGGCTTTGAACCTCTGATGCCGATGGCTGCCAGCGAGATCGAGCGGCTGATCAAGGCGTCCATTCCGGACGCGGACGTGACGATCCGCGATCTCGCCGGCGACGGCGACCATTATGCGGCGCGCGTGGTAAGCGCGAGCTTTGAAGGCATGAACCGCATCAAGCAGCACCAGATGGTCTATGCCGCGCTCGGGGGGAGAGTTGGGGGAGAGCTTCACGCACTGCAGCTCGAAACCGCAGTGCCTCAACCGGAGAACAGCAAGTGAGTGATGCCAAATCTCGCATCGACGAGCTCGTGAAGAGCAACGATGTCGTGCTCTTCATGAAGGGGACGGCCTTGTTCCCACAGTGCGGTTTCTCCAGCCGCGCGATCGCCATCCTCGATCATCTCGGCGCCTCTTATGAGACCGTCGACGTACTCCAGGACCCGGAGATCCGCACCGGCATCAAGGAATATTCAGACTGGCCAACGGTCCCGCAGCTCTACGTCAAAGGCGAATTCGTCGGCGGGTCCGACATCATGATGGAGATGTTTGAGAGCGGCGAGCTGCAGCAGCTCATCGGCGAGGTCGCTGGACAGCCTGGGCCTGAATGAAGAAGGGGCGGTGCAGCTGGACCAGAGAACCGCTGCACCGCCCCTTCGTGGCGTGGAACCAAGTGGACGCGGTTATAGTAGCAATGGCCGTGCCAAATGACGGGAATGGCTGTTTTTCGCCATTTTCTGCGAGCAAGAATGAAGGGCAGTCCGCGATTGCGTAAAATTTTCCGACACAATCTACCGGCAATTGCGGCCATTGGCATTTTGCCGCCGCTGCAGGCTTGGAAATCGCGGTGACTCGCCACGACCCCGATCTCGTGCGTGCAGCCGGGCCCCGGCTGTTCTGCGACTTGACCCAGAGCTGGTCGGAGGTCGGCGGCGGCGTGCGCACCTATTTGCTGCACAAAAGGCGGCACATCCTCGAATCAACACCCCACAGCCACCTCGCGATCATTCCAGGCCCCGCGGATTCGGTGGTCGAGGAAGACAGGGCGATCACGGTCACGATCGCCTCGCCGCACGTGCCGGGCAGCCCCCATTACCGGCTTCTGCTTCGGAGCGGCGCGGTTCGCCAGGCGCTCGAGCGATTCCGGCCCGACCTTATCGAGTGCCAGGACGCCTACAACCTGCCGTGGACCGCGCTGGCCTATCGGCGCCGTCACCCCCAGACCACATTGATTGCCGCCTACATGACGGACTTCCCGACGGTCTATGTCGAACGGCCGTTGTCCGGGGTGCTTTCCAAGCCGGTGGCGAGCCTGCTCGGGCGTATTTGCTACGCCTATTGCGGCGCCCTTTATCGCCGCTTCGATTCGATCTACGCGCTCAGCGAGAACGGTGGGGCTGCAAAGCTGCGCACACTCGGTATCGGTCCGGTAGAAGTCGTTCCGCTCGGCGTCGAGGTCGGCGAGTTCGGGCCGACTCAACGCGACGCGCGCCTTCGCGCCAAGCTTGGGCTCGATGACGGCCAGCCGCTGCTCATCTATGTCGGCCGGCTCGACGGCGAAAAGAAGCCCGACCTGGTGGTCGATGCCTTCCGCCGCTTGCCGCGCGAGATGGGCGCGAAACTGGCGCTGCTCGGGGAGGGCCGCCTTAAACCCGAGATCGCCGCCCTGGGCGACGAGCGCATAATCATGCCGGGATATGTCCGGGACCGCGCCGAGCTGGCCCACTGGCTGGCGAGCGCCGATGTCTACGTCTCGGCAATGGCCGACGAGACGTTCGGCATTTCCATCATCGAGGCCCAGGCGTCGGGCCTTCCCGTTGTCGGCGTTGCCGCCGGCGCCATGCTCGACCGGGTAACCGACGCGATGGGCCGCCTGGGCCCAGTCGGCGATGCGAAGGCGATGGCCAGGAACATCCTCGCCGTCTGGGGCGCCGATCATGACGCGATGCGCGAAGCGGCACGCGCTCACGCACTGCAGTTCAGCTGGGATAGCAGCATGGAAGCGCTCTTCGGCCGCGTCTATCCGGCGGCATTCGAGCGGCAGCAGGAGCGGCAGCTCCGGCTGGCGGGCGTGCCGGCGCTCGCCGCCTGACGGTCGCTCGCGGCTAGCAAGCGAAGGAAGGCCGTGGCACAGGCGCAGCCGTGAACGCGCCTTACGCAAAGCTGGAGGAACTCGAGCCGCGGATTGCTCGCGTGCTCGCGCACAATCCGTCGGCCTTCACATATTATGGCACGCAAACCTACCTGATCGGGGCGGACGAGGTCGCGGTCATCGATCCCGGCCCCGATCTGCCCGAACATGTCGATGCGCTGGAGAAAGCGATCGCTGGCCGCGCCGTCGTCGCGATCACGTGCACCCACACTCACCGCGACCACAGCCCGGCGGCCCAGCCGCTGGCGGAGCGTACTGGAGCGCCGATCGTCGGCTGTGCGCCGCTGGCGCTGGAAACGGTCGGCCCGCGCGCCGACGCCTCGTTCGACGGGGACTATTCGCCCGACCGCGTGCTCGGCGACGAAGAGCAGCTGCGGGTCGACGGCGAGCCCCTGACCGCCGTCGCGACGCCGGGCCATACGTCGAACCACTTGTGCTTTGCCTGGCGCGGCGCGCTGTTCAGCGGCGACCATGTGATGGGCTGGTCGACGACCGTGGTCGTCCCGCCCGACGGCGACATGGCCGCCTACATGGCCAGCCTCGACAAGCTCAGACAGCGCGATGACCGGATCTATTATCCGGCGCACGGGCCGCCGGTGACCAACCCGCAGCAATATGTCCGGCATCTCGTCGGCCACCGGATGCAGCGCGAGAAGCAGATCCTGTCGCTGGTGCGCGAACAGGCACGAGCAATCCCGGACATCGTCGCCAACGCCTATCCCGGACTCGATCCCCGCCTGACGGTCGCAGCGGGCGGATCGGTGCTTGCGCATCTCGTCGATTTGGAACGGCGCGGGCTGGTCGAGCGTCGGGGGGAGGCATGGAAGGCCGCCTGAACAAGCCGCTGGCTCTGGCGATGGTTGTCGTCGCCCTGGTGCTCGGAGTTGTCCTGGGCATCACGACCGGCATCGCGGACCGCATTTTCGGTGGGCCGAACCCGAAGACGATCGCCAGCGCGAGCCTCGAATCGATGCGCGCGCAGAACCGCCTGATCGCATTCACCGCGCGCTACGTATCCGTGACGACATCCACCGAGAGCCAGCTCGGTTTTTCCGCCAAGCGGACTTTGATCCTGCCCGGCGACGTTCGCTACGAGCTCGACCTGTCCAAGCTGCAGCCGAGCGACGTAACCTGGGATGCGCCGACCAAGACTCTTCGCGTCAAGCTCCCGGAGATCGAGATCGCCGGGCCCGACGTCGATCTGACCGCCGCGCAGGAATATGGCCAGGGCGGGATCCTGTCCGCGCTGACCAACGCCAACCAGCACCTCGACTCCGCCAATCGTGCAAAGGCCGTCACCGACCTGCGGACGCAGGCGCAGGGCGCGGTGCAGATGCGGCTCGCGCACCAGGCGGCGAGGGCGGCGATCGAACGAAGCTTCGCGATGCCGCTCGTCGCGGCGGGCTATAAGGACGTGAGAGTGGTCGCTCGCTTCCCCACGGAGGGAACCGACGATCCTAGCTACATGGACTTGTCGACCCCATATGAAGAGGTGATCAAGGAGGCGGAACGGCGCCGCGCGGCACAAGGGCAAAGATGACGATCCAGACCCCCACCCCCAAAGGCCTTGACCTCCTCGCCGAGATCGATCGCCTCAAGCGCGAGCGGAACGCGGTCATTCTCGCCCATTATTACCAGAAGCCCGAGATCCAGGACCTGGCGGATTTCGTCGGCGACAGCCTCGACCTGTCGCGCAAGGCGGCCGAAACCAATGCCGACGTCATCGCCTTCTGCGGCGTTCGGTTCATGGCCGAGACGGCGAAGATCCTGTCGCCTGAGAAGACCGTCATCCTGCCCGACATGGATGCGGGCTGCAGCCTCGAAGACAGTTGCCCGCCCGACCAGTTCGCCGCGTTCCGGGCGGCGCACCCGGATCATATCGCGCTGACCTACATCAACTGCTCGGCCGCGGTGAAGGCGCTGAGCGACATCATCGTCACATCGAGCAGCGCGCAGATCATCCTCGACCAGATCCCCAAGGACCAGAAGATCATCTTCGGCCCGGACCGCCACCTCGGCGGTTACCTTGCGCGCAAGACGGGGCGCGAGATGCTGCTGTGGCCCGGCATCTGCATCGTCCACCAGGCCTTCAGCGAGACGGAGCTCCTGAAACTCAAGGCCGAGCATCCCGACGCACCGGTGGCGGCGCATCCGGAATGCCCGCCGCACATCATCGACCATGCCGATCATGTCGGCTCGACCAAGTCGATCCTCGATTTCGCGCTGAGCTCGCCCGCGCAAACCATCCTCGTCGCGACCGAGCCGCACATCATCCACCAGATGGAGAAAGCCGCGCCGGACAAGACCTTCATCGGGGTCCCCGGCGGCGACGGCAACTGCAATTGCAACATGTGCCCGTACATGGCGCTCAACCCGCTCGAGAAGCTCTACGTCGCGCTGCGCGACCTCGATCCGAGGATTGAGCTGTCGCCTGAGCTCATCGAGCGAGCGCGCGTGCCGCTTGAGCGGATGCTCGAAATGGCGGGGGGCACCGTGGGGCGGGGCGACGTCGGGACGCCCATCATCGACCGTCCCGAGGACATTGATCCGGCGATCAGCGGCGACTGACTCCGAGGAGGCGTTAAGCCTCTTTTTCCCCCTGCTGATTTACGATGAGCCGAAGGCGGGCTGCGGTGCGCGGCCGCGGCGTTCACTCGCCGTTGGCCGGCGGGACGCTAGCTTGCAAGCGGGGTTCGGGAGGGGATTTTCTTGCGCATTGCGATCGTCTTGTCGCTGCTCGCGGCAGCCGCTGCTTCGTCGCCCGCGCCCGGTCAGTCATTCGCGGCTACTTTCCCGGCGCGCATCCTCGCCGCCCACAATTCCGAGCGCGCGCGCGCCGGTGTGCCGCTTCTGGTGTGGGACAATGCGCTCGGCAATGCCGCGGCCGGCTATGCAACCCAGATGGCGATGACCGGGCGCTTCGCTCATTCCGATCGCACGGTGCGACCCGGCACCGGCGAGAATCTGTGGATGGGCACGCATGGCGCCTTCAGCGTCGAGGCGATGGTCGGAGGATGGACGTCCGAGAAGCGCTTCTTCGTGCCGGGCACCTTCCCCAATGTCAGCCGCACCGGCGATTGGGCGGACGTCGGCCATTATACCCAGATGATCTGGCCGACGACGCAGCGGGTTGGCTGCGCGCTCGCCTCAACGCCACGCATCGATTATCTCGTCTGCCGCTACGCTTATAAGGGAAATGTCGACGGCAGGCCGGTCGGCTTCGCCCCTCGCTGAGGCGGAACGGCAGTCCATTCCATCGGTTGATCGACGCGGCCTTGCGACCATGCGTCTCTTGCGCCGAACGCTCGGGCGTTACCGCATTGCGTTCGGAAACATGCGTGGCGACGCTCGTTGTACCGGCGAAATCAAAGCAGAGAGAGTGGATTTATGAAGACTATCATCAAGATCATGACGGCGGCTGCGCTGGTCGCGTCGAGTGGCGTGCCGATCGCAGCGCCTGCCGACGCTCACGCCAGCAGGTATCGTCACCATCACTATAAAGGCCGCACCGTCTACGCCTATCGCTCATGCCGTTATTCGAGCGGCACGACGGGGCTCGTGGCGGGCGGCGTCGGTGGCGCGGTGGTCGGAAGCAAGGTGCTCGGCGGGCCGGTCGGCGCCATTGCGGGTGCCGTTGGCGGCGCCTTCGCCGGACGGGCAATCGACCGTAACATGACCGCACACCGGCGCTGCCGCGTATATCGCTAGAGCCCGGCGGGCGACTGAATGCCCGCTTACGCACGGCATGCCAAAATCGTTCGGCCGCGGGAGCGCGTTGGCGCGCTTACCGCGGTCGTCGCCGTGCAGCTGGTGCTCGCCGTGGTGCTTTTTCGCGGCTTCCACGTCGATGTCGGTCGCCCTGGAGAGATGATCCAGCGGCTGGTCGAAGTCACGCTTGCCAAACCGCCCCCGCCACCTGTTCCGGTGGAGCGGCCTCAACCGCAACATCGTCAAGCCGCCGCGCCAAAGGCGGAACCCGCCAAGCCTGGAGGTTCGCCCGGGCCCAAACCGGCGCACGCCCCGCCATCCGTCACGCCGGTCGTCGCCGTAAAGCCAACGGCGGCTCCGTCGGGCGGCGGTACGGGCACCGGCCCGGCGCTCGGCGCTGGAGCGGGCGGCGACAGCGGCAATGGCTATGGTGACGGCGAGGGCGGGACCGACCTCGAGCAGATCGCTGGCGAAATCACTGCACGCGATTACCCGCGCGAGCTGCGCGACGCCGGGGTGGGCGGGCGTGTGAGCTTTGTCTTCACGGTCGAGCCCAACGGCCGCGTCGGGCGCTGCACGATCACCCGCTCAAGCGGCGTGCCCCAGCTGGATGCGCTGACCTGCCGGCTTGTGCAGCAGCGGTTCGTTTATCGGCCGAGCACCGACCGCTACGGCCGGCCGATCCGGGACGAGGTCGAGGGCAAGCACGAATGGATCGCACGCGGGCGTTAGCCGGCGCGTGTGACCTCGCCGTCGATCGTTGCGCTGCTTGCATGATGCTTGTCGAGGTGCCGCTTGATGATCTTCAGGTTCTTCGAGTTGGAGCGGAAGAGCAGGGTGGGAACGACCCCAACGACAGGGATGACCGAAAGTAATCCAAGCAGCCAGTTCAGGCCGACGTTGCCGGTCATCCGGGCAATCTGCCAATTGGACATTCCGAGATTGCGCGCTTCCCAGACGATATAGCCGCCAAGCGCTGCAGCGGCGACGTCGCCAACCACCGGGACGAGGTCGAGAATGGCGTCGAGGCCGACCGACTGCTTCGTTCCCGGGATGACGAATAGCCGCTCGAGCAACTTCTCCATCGCCTCGACCCGCTGGCGGACCGAGGCCGGATCCGTCCCGATCCTCAGGAAGGGAGCGCGCTCGTCGCTCGGAATAGCCATCTACTGGTTGCCTGGTGGTTGCTGCAGGTCGGTGAGCGTGTGGCGGGCGTAACGGTTCCCGGCAAAGCCCTGCACGCGGGCCGAAACGAGCGACCAGCGGACCGGTGCGGTGATCGGGATGAATAGCTGCAGCTCGTCGATCCGGCCGGCCGCCTGGGCCAGCAGCGCGTAGCGCTGGGCCGGAATGGGGATCTGCCGGGCGGCTTCCATCAGCTGGTCGGCTTGTGCGTCGCAAATCGGAGCAGCGCCGCAGCGGAAGCGCCGGACGAACCAGGCGGGGGAGGAAGAGGGAGCAACCTCGTCGATCAGCGCGAAGTCGGCGCCTGCCGCCGATTGCGCCTGCTCGACCGTCAGTCCGATCGCGCCCCAGTCACGCCTGAGCTCAGAGAGCAGGAGGTCGGCCCCCGGTCCCTGCGGCAGCGCGACTTTGATTACGGGCTTGTTCTTGCCAATCAGCCGGTCGGCATCGGCGCGGAGCGTGGCCAGCCGGTCGGCCAACGGAACTCCGAACCACGCCGGCCCCACGGGTGCAGCCATGCCGTCCAGCCCTGGCTCAAGGAGGGTCGCGCGTGGCGTCAATCCAGACACGCCCAGCGAAGCGACGTAAGTCCCTCGGTCGATCGCCTGGGACAGTAACGAACGCACTGCCGGATCGTCGAGCTTTCCGCCGCGCTGGATCGGGACCAGTCCGAACAGACCTGATGCGGGGTCGAACCGCAAGGCATTGCGGGGAAGCTTCACGCGGGTAGCCAGCGGCAGGTCCGCAAAGGTCCCTCCCAGCAGGAGATCGCTCTTGCCGCGAGCAAAATCATTGACGGCATCGTCAGGCGGCGCACCAGCGAGCAGAACATCTTCGCGCGCGGTGCTTTCCCCGTCGCCGACGGCGATCTCGCGGCTGAGGTGGACGTCGCCGCCCCGGCCCGCCGTCGAGACGATCGAGAAGGGTCCGGTACCGTCGTTGCCGCGAAGGATTGCGAACTCCGGTTGGGCGAGCAACGCCAAGAGATTGGGACGCGGCCCGAGGAGGCGAATCTCGATCACCCGGTCGGTCATCGCGACGATGTCGTCGATTGCGCCAACCGAGTCCTTGAGCGGATTGCGGCTCCGGTCCGCAACCTGCCGCTTCAGCAGCCGAGCAACCTGTTGCGCACTGATCTTGCTGCCGTCGGACCAGTTTTTCGAAGCGATCCGAAAGATGTAGCTCAATCCGTCGTCGCTGACGTTCCACCGCTCGGCGAGGCCGCCGACGATATTTCCCGCGGCATCGAAGCGGACGAGGCCCTGGGCGACATTCTGCAGCAGCACCGCATCCGGGGGAGGAAGGGGCCCGAGCGCGGGATCGCGGAGCTTGGGATCGCCGCCGATCACGACCGCCCTCAGGGGTCCCTGAGGTTGCGGCCGGCAAGCCTGTGCGCCGAGCAGGAGCGCGGGGACGAACAGGAACGCAATCAGTGGCCGCATGCCCTCGGCTTTACGCGCAACATTGCATTCAGCAAGCATCTGGCTATCTCGTTCGGACTGTATTAGTGATGTAATGCACTTTGGGCGAGTCCGCAGGCAAGATGAGAGTGGCGGAGAGGGATACAGTCTGGACTCGCGATGGGCATCCGGTGGAGGAACTGCCGGACCCGTTTGCGCCCGAGACGCCGCCGCCGGCGGACGCGGCGGAGCCGCCGCGCCGCCGCCGCCGCTGGCCAATCGTCCTCTATTCGGTGACTGGCCTGATCTTCATCACGGTGCTCTGGCTGGTTATCACTGCGCCGCTCTCGCGCGCGCTCGAGCCGCTCCCCGATCCGGCGCTCCTCCTGGAAAGCGCGGATGGCCGCCCGATCGCACTGCGCGGAGCGATCAAGGAAGCGCCCGTCGACGTCGCCAGGCTCAACCCGCTGACGCCGGCGGCCTTCGTCGCATTCGAGGATCGCCGTTTCTATCGGCATTGGGGAATCGACCCGCGGGGAATAGCGCGGGCCTTCGTCGCCGACATGCGCGGCGGCGGGGTCCGACAAGGCGGGAGCACGATCACCCAGCAATTGGCCAAGACGAACTTCCTGTCCGGCGACCGAACGATCAAGCGCAAGGCTCAGGAGCTCATCATCGCCTTCTGGCTTGAGGCCTGGCTGACCAAGCAGGAGATACTGTCCCGCTATCTGTCGAGCGTCTATTTCGGCGACGGTGTTTATGGGCTGAGGGCCGCCTCCCACCATTATTTCCACCGCGAGCCCGAACGGCTCAACCTCGCTCAGTCGGCGATGCTTGCGGGACTGGTGCAGGCCCCTTCGCGGCTGGCTCCGACCGCCCATTTGGCCGCCGCCCAGAAGCGCAGCCGACTGGTTTTGCGGGCAATGGCGGACACCGGGGCGATTGGCGCAAACCGAGCCAGCGTGGCGCTCGCCCGGCCGGTAGCGCAAGAAGCCAAGCTCCCCGCGGGTACGTATTTCGCCGACTGGGTCGCGCCGTCGGCGGCGAGGGCGTTCGAATCCGACTTCGGCAGGGTGGAGGTGCGCACGACGCTCGACCGCGGCCTGC
>JAXDPR010000309.1:0-7252 GCA_034668265.1 Sphingomonadales bacterium | reverse complement strand
AAGCGATCGAGGAGGCCGAGGATTCGCGCCCGATTGCCGGCGACCTCTCGCCATCCGAACGGCAGATGCTGAGGAACCTGCTGCATTTCGGCGACCAGACGGCCGGCGAGATCGCGGTGACTCGCGGCGACATTATGGCCGTCCCGTCTGACATCAGCTTTGATGCGCTGGTTCAGTCCTTCGCCGACGCCGGCCACAGCCGGCTGCCCGTCTATGGCGAAAGCCTCGATGACGTCGTCGGCATGGTTCACATCAAGGATGTCTTCATGGCGAGCGTCGGCGCCTCGCCCGACCGTTCGCTTGCGGCACTGATGCGCGAACCTTTGTTCGTGCCGGAATCGATGGGCGTGCTCGAGCTCCTCGCGCGGATGCGCAGCCAGCGCATCCACCTCGCAATCGTCGTCGACGAGTTTGGCGGGACCGAAGGCCTGGTCACGATCGAGGACGTCGTCGAGGAAATCGTCGGTGAGATTGAGGACGAGCATGACGAGGATGAAGGCGGAATGCTCGCCATGCTTGACGACGGCCTGTGGGAAGCTGACGCGCGACTCGAACTCGAGGAGCTCGCCCAGGCTGTCGACGCGCGCCTCTCGTCCGCCGAGGATGAGGTCGATACGCTTGGCGGCCTCATGTTCCTGCTTGCCGGTCACATCCCGGCCAAGGGCGAGTGCGTGACTCACCCGTCCGGCTGGAAGCTCGAGACGATCGATTCCGACCCGCGCAAGATCATCCGCGTGCGGCTGCACGCACCGGAGAAACGGTCGAGCGAAGCCGGCTAGGCCGAGGCTGCGGCCTCGATCCGAGATTGAGCCGCTGCGTGCCTGTTGCGCCTCCACGCGGCCCAGAGCACCACTGCCGACGCCGTCAGGAGGGTCAGTGGGTTTGCGACGACCTGCCACGACCATGGGACGTTGCGGTGAACGTCGAAGACGAAGTTCTTCGGCGCCAGCATCAGGCTGCTCGCGAGTAGAATCGTCCACGCGCCGACATCCATTGGACCGTCTTCGCGGGCGACCAGGATCAATGGAATGATGAAGGCGAGCTGGTGATAGTCGGCGAACACGTGGCTTCCGAACACGTAGACGGCGAGGACGAGGAACAGGCATTCCGACTGCCGGAGCCGTCCCTGGCGTGATTCGAGGATCGCCGGCGCGAAGAACAGCGCGGCAACGCAGAAGGGCGTGAATACCATCCACGGCGCATAGCCCAAGGGCGCTCGAAGCATTCCGTAGAGGGATGAGCCATTCGTATATCCGTTCTCTCCGCCTGCATAAGCCTTGCCGTAGTCAGCCAGACCCGTGAGGAAGCTTGCGTACGAATATTCCGGATAGATCTGGTGAGCCGCCGCCATCGTTCCGGCAAACACCAGCACCGATGTAAGGCCTAGGAGGACCGCGCCCCTGAAGGTCAGCCCCTGCCTGCCGAGGAACAGCGCAAGCGGGATGACGCCGGTGTTTGGCCTGAAGTTCACGGCAATTGCGAACATCAGGATGGTCCAACCGTCGACCTTGCCGCGCAGCGTTCGAAAGGTCGCGGAGATCAGCAGCGAGGCGCAAATGAGAGAGAAGAAATGCCCGCGGTCGATCGCCAGCAGGGCCGGGTAACTGAGGATGGTCGCGGTTGCGAGCGCCGCTCCTGGACGGCCTGGAGGAGCAACGCGCAGGACGGTCGCAAACAGCGCTGCGAATGCGGCCGGCAACAGGCAGACGAACAGTAGCACCGGGTCCATCCAGGACATCAGCCGGCGAGCGCATAGCGCGAGGAGCGTCGGGACCGGCGGCTCGTGGAAATGGTTGACGTTCGTGTCTTGGTACAATTTCACGTCAGCGATGTGATGTGCGAGGAGATCGCTCACGCCCCAGAAGGCGGCGGCCGGGTGGAGCGGCGCCCCGGGATAGGAAAAAGCAAGCTTGAAGAAGTCGCCGAACCGGTCGTTCGGCTGCGCCAGGAATGAGGAATAGGGATACGCTGCGTGAAGCTCGTTCGCGACTGCGTTGAACAGCAGATTGGCAAGGACGAATCCAAGCACGATCCAAAGCGTCGTCCGAGCGACGATGGAGGCGCGATCGTGCCCCGATGAACGCAACGCCATACGCGACCACACCCCCGAAACATCGCCGAGCGCCGGTCTAATAGAGATTAACGCGTTGCGAAAAGGTTTTCGGCGCTCGCCATTGCCTTGAACTCGAGCGCATTGCCGGCGGGATCGAGCAGGAACATCGTCGCCTGTTCTCCGGGCTGGCCGACGAAGCGCACCGTCGGCGGGATTACGAATTCGACCTCTGCGTCCTTCAGCCGCTGGGCGAGCCGCTCCCACGCTTGCCTGTCGAGAACCACTCCGAAGTGCGGCACGGGGACTTCTTCACCGTCGACCGGGTTGGTCGAGCGGCGCGGCGCCTGATCGGGCGCGAGGTGGGCGACGATCTGGTGGCCGTAAAGGTCGAAATCGATCCAATGGTCGGCGCTGCGCCCTTCGGAGCAGCCGAGCAGCTCGCCGTAAAAGCGGCGTGCGGCTGCAAGATCGTCGACGGGAAAGGCGAGATGGAACGGCGGAAGGCTCATTCGATCTGCCTGCGCGTCGCAACGTCGATTGTCGAGCCTGTGCTTAGCCGCTAGCCATCGCCGCGATGCTTTACGTCCTTTACGCGTTCCTCGTTGGCGCGGCCTCGGCCTTCGCATTCGAGCCTGCGGGGCTGTGGCCGCTGCTGCTGCTTGCCTTCGCCGTCCTGTGCGAGCTTGTGGATCGCACCAAGAGCTTGCCCCGCGCGCTGCTCATCGGCTGGGCGTTCGGGGTCGGCCAGTTCGTCGTCGCGCTCAACTGGATCGCGACCGCCTTTACCTACCAGGCGGCGATGCCGGCGTGGCTTGGCTGGGTCGCGGTCGTGATCGTGGCGCTTTACCTCGCGGTCTATCCCGCGCTCGCCGCCGGACTCGCCTGGCGCTTCGGGCGCGATGATCGGACGGTTCTCGTGGTCGTGCTCGGCGGCGCCTGGGCGGTGACGGAATGGCTTCGCGGGACAATGTTCACCGGCTTCCCATGGAACCCCGCCGCGGCCGTTCTCGCGCCGACGCCTCTGATCACCATCGGCGCGCTGATCGGCACTTACGGACTGTCGGGCCTGGTGGTCCTGCTCGGCGGCGCGATCTGGCTCGAATATCGCAAGCAGTGGCTGCCGCTGGTCGTCATCCTCGCCGTTACCGCCTTGCTGTGGCTTCTCCCGGCCTCGGCCGTGCCGCCCGATCCACTGACCGTCCGCAACGTCCGAATTGTTCAGCCAAACATCGGCCAGCAGGACAAATGGCGGCCCGGTTTCCAGGAGGAAGCTTGGCGGCGGCTCGAAACGCTGTCGGGGGCACCATCGGCTGAGCCGCGCTTGCTGCTTTGGCCGGAGGCAGCCCTGACTGACCCGCTCGAAGACGGACGCACCGACGAACGCGATACCTCGCTGGTTATGTTCCAACGCTGGCAAGCGGCCTCCCTACTAGGGCCCGGCGATCGGCTCCTGACCGGCGGCATCGCCATCGCGTCGAAAGACGGCATTCATGTCGATGGCGCCGCCAACAGCATCTTCGTCGTTGCCCCCGGCGGGCGCGTCGCGGGCCGCTACGACAAGGCGCACCTCGTCCCCTTCGGCGAGTATCTGCCGATGCGCCCGCTGCTTTCGGCGATCGGGCTGTCGCGGCTTGCTCCGGGCGAGCTCGACTTCAACTCGGGCCCCGGGCCGAGAACGATCGACCTCGGTGGCGAATGGGGCAAGGTCGGGTTCCAGCTCTGCTACGAAATCATCTTCTCAGGGCAGGTGGTCGACGAGAAGCACCGCCCCGCCTTCATCTTCAACCCGTCGAACGATGCCTGGTTCGGCCGCTGGGGCCCGCCCCAGCATCTCGCCCAGGCGCGACTGCGCGCGGCCGAGGAAGGCCTGCCCGTGCTGCGCGCGACGCCGACCGGGATCAGCGCGGTGATCGACGCGCGCGGCCAGGTCGTGAAGTCGCTGCCGTGGCGCACCGCCGGTGTCATCGACGCCGTGCTTCCGCCTGCGGCGAACGCGCCGCCGCCCTTCGCCCGCTTCGGCAATTTGATCCCGCTTCTGCTCGGTTTCATGCTAATCATCGGCGGCATTGTGCTTGGCCGCCGCCGCCGCTAGAGGCGGCATATAAAGCTTTCCTTATATCCTTAAATCAGAGGACTCGCCCTCGCTTATGCGCAGCTCGTACCTGTTCACTTCCGAATCCGTGTCCGAAGGCCATCCCGACAAGGTCGCCGACCAGATTTCCGACGCGATCGTCGACCTGTTCCTGTCCAAGGACCCGGAGGCGCGCGTCGCCTGCGAGACGATGACCACCACCAACCGCGTGGTCCTCGCCGGCGAGATCCGCGGGGAAGGCATCATGGACGAGGACGGCAATTGGGCGCCTGGCATTCGTGAGGAGATCGAGGAAGCGGCGCGCGGCGTCGTCAAGCGCATCGGCTATGAGCAGGAGGGGTTCCACTGGGACCGCTTCGATTTCGCCAACCACCTCCACCCCCAGTCGGCGCACATCGCGCAGGGCGTCGACGCGGGCGAGAACAAGGACGAAGGCGCGGGCGACCAGGGCATCATGTTCGGCTTCGCCTGCGACGAGACGCCCGACCTCATGCCGGCGACGCTCGACTACAGCCACAAGATCCTGATGGAGATGGCCAAGGACCGCCACAGCGGCGCCGCGCCCTTCCTCGAGCCCGACGCCAAGAGCCAGGTCACGTTGCGCTTCGAAGACGGCAAGCCCGCAAAGGCGACCGCCATCGTCGTGTCGACCCAGCACAAGCCCGGCTACGACAAGGGCGAAAAGCGGGCCGAGCTCCACGCCTACGTCAAGGAGGTCGTCGCCCGGGTGATGCCGGCCCGTCTGCTCGGCAACGAAACCGTCTACCACATCAACCCGACTGGCAGCTTTGAGATCGGCGGCCCCGACGGCGACGCCGGAGTGACCGGCCGCAAGATCATCGTCGACACCTATGGCGGCGCAGCTCCGCATGGCGGCGGCGCCTTCTCCGGCAAGGACCCGACCAAGGTCGACCGCTCCGCGGCTTATGCCGCGCGCTACCTCGCCAAGAACATCGTCGCCGCCGGCCTCGCCAAGCGCTGCACGATCCAGCTCGCTTATGCGATCGGCGTACCCGAGCCGCTGTCGCTTTATGTCGACACGCACGGCACCGGCAAAGTCGGCGACGATGCTATCGAGGCGGCGATCGGCCGCATAGACAAGCTTGGCCGCCTCACGCCGCGCGGCATCCGGACCCACCTCGGCCTCAACAAGCCGATCTATGCGGCGACGGCCGCCTACGGCCACTTCGGCCGCAAGGCGGAAGGCGACCTCTTCCCGTGGGAGCGGGTCGACCTGGTCGAGGAGTTGAAAGCCGCACTCGCCGCCTAGTCCGCCATTCGGGTTTCCGGTAAGTCGGCGACATGCTGGCATTGCTCATCGCCGCTGCGGTTTCGGTACCCGCCGCCGACCAGGTGGCGATTTTCGCCGTCGCAGGCTTTAGCCGGCGTGGCGGCAAGTGGCGTACCGATTGCGATCAACCCGGCCAGGGGAGTTATGAACCTGGAGCTATCGAAACCTATCGCGACCTCAACGGCGACGGCCGTTCTGAAGCGGTGGTCACAGAGGGCAGCGGCTATTGCTATGGCAAAACCGGCACCGGCTTCTGGCTGCTGAGCAGGCAACCGAACGGTCGCTGGAAAGTGCTTTATGATTCCCAGGGTATTGCCGAATTCTTGGCGACGCGCGGCGTGAACAAGATGCCGGATATGTCGATCGGCGGACCAGGCTTCTGCTTCGCGGTCCTGCGGTGGAACGGCAAAGCCTACGTCCAAAATCGCTTCGAATATGATGGGAAGCGCTGCAAGCCGCCTCGCTGAGTGTTAGCGCACCGTTGATGACCGCATACAAGCCCGGCGACCCCCTGACCCTCAACCGGCTCTACGGACGCTCGACCGGGCACAAGCTGCGCGCTTCGCAGCAGGACCTCGTCGAGCGCCTGCTGCCGCAGATCGAGGTCCCGGCGGAAGGCGAGGTCACCGCCGAGCGCCTGTTCGGCGAGGACCGCCCGATGCATTTCGAGATCGGCTTCGGATCGGGCGAGCATCTCGCCGACCGCGCCGACATGCTGCCGGATCATGGCTTCATCGGCGCCGAGCCCTTCCTCAACGGCGTCGCTACCGCACTCGGCCACGTCCGCGACCGGCATCTCGCCAACGTCCGCCTGTGGCGCGGTGATGCGCTCGACGTCCTCCAGCGCATGCCCGACGGTGCCTTGAGTTTCCTTTACCTCCTCCACCCCGACCCCTGGCCGAAAGCGCGCCACGCCAAGCGGCGGATGGTCAATGACCGGCCAATCGACCTGTTCGCGGCCAAGCTCAAATCGGGCGGGGAGTTTCGCCTTGCGACTGACGACCCGACCTATCTCACATGGTCGCTGATGGTGATGCAGCGGCATCGCCAACAGTTCGAATGGCGCGCCGAGACGCCGAAGGACTTCCTCGAACCGTCCAGCGGCTGGATCGAAACCCGCTACGGTGCCAAGTCTCGCCGCGAGGGCCGGCGGCCTTATTATCTGCGGTATGTCCGGATCTAGCTGGAGGGACGGCATGGAATTGGATCGCAGGACCTTGCTTGGCGGCGCAGCCGCTTTGCCCTTTGCCAACACCTCCATCGCCGCCGCGCCCGCTGCCGACGACTGGGAGCTTATCGCGCGCGAATATGACGTGACTCGCGAGGTCTTCCAGCTCGAGCACGGCAATTGGGGGATGATGGCGCGGCCGGTGCTCGCCGCTTATCGCGCCCATGTCGAGCGGGTGAACCGCGACACCTCTTATTACGCTCGGCGAACGATGGTCGGCGACATTGAATCCGCCCGCGCCGCGCTTGCGACCGCCATGGGCGTCGGGCTCGACGAGATCGCCTTCACCCGCAATGCGACCGAGGCGATGAAGGCGCTGATCCTGCAGTATAATCGCCTCAAGGACGGCGACGCGGTGCTCTACGCCGACCTGGACTATGACAGCATGCAGACCAGCATGGAGTCGCTTGGCGCGCGCCGCGGCGTGCGGGTCATCAAGATCAGCCTGCCCGAGCCGGCGACGCGCCAGTCGCTGATCAACGCCTATCGCGCGGCATTCGATGCCAATCCCCGGATCCGGATGGTGCTTCTGACCCATCTCAGCCACCGCACCGGCCTGATCCTGCCCATCGCGGACATCGCTTCCAT
>JAXDPR010000308.1:0-8422 GCA_034668265.1 Sphingomonadales bacterium | reverse complement strand
TTCGTCGGTTTCGAGCCCCGATCGCTCCGGCCCAAAAAGGATCGCGCTGCGCCCCGATGAGCCGGCGATCTGGTCGGCCATTTCCTCGGGCCCGACCACCGGCATGACGAGATCGCGGCGGCGGACGGTGGATGCGAAGACGAGATTGCAATCGGCGATCGCCTGTTCGGCGGTGTCGAACAGGAGGGCCTGCTCGAGCACGAGGTCGGCGCCGCTCGCGGCCGGGCCCGCTTCGGGGTTGGGCCAGCCATCGCGCGGGGCGACCAGGCGCATTTCGGTCAGGCCGAAGTTGAGCATCGCCCGCGCCGCCTTTCCGATGTTCTGGCCGAGCTGGGGACGGACGAGGACGATGACCGGCTTGGCGCTCACAGCAACTTGTCGTGGCCGGGCGGCGGCGTCGCTTCCTTCTCCACCCGCTCGGCGATCTCCGCGAAATCGCCGGGGTCGCTGAAGTCCTTGTAGATGCTGGCGAAGCGAATGTAGGCGACATGGTCGAGCGCCCTCAAGCCGGCCATCACCGCTTCGCCGATCCGCACTGAAGAGACTTCGTCGCCTTGTGTCTCCATTTGGCGCTGAACGCCGCTGATCAGACGGTCGATCTTGCTCGCGTCAATGTCGCGCTTGCGCGTCGCGTGGCCGATCGCGCGGGCAAGCTTGTCGCGGTCGAATGGCTCGCGCTTGCCGTCCTTCTTGACGATCGTGAGGTCGCGAAGCTGGACGCGCTCGAAGGTGGTGAAGCGCGCCCCGCACGCCTCGCACTGGCGGCGCCGGCGGATCGCGGCGCCATCCTCGCTTGGCCGGCTGTCCTTAACCTGGCTGTCTTCGTGCGCGCAGAACGGGCAGCGCATCCCTTATCCCTGATAGATCGGGAAGCGGGCACAGAGCTCGCGGACGCGCTCGTTGACCTCGCGCTCGACCGCGGCGTTGTTGCCGGCGCCGTTCGCGGCGAGACCGTCGAGCACGTCGGCGACCATGTCGGCGATGTCGCTGAACTCGGTCAGGCCGAAGCCGCGGGTTGTCCCGGCGGGGGAGCCGACACGGATGCCGCTGGTCTGAACCGGGGGCAGCGGGTCGAACGGCACGCCGTTCTTGTTGCAGGTGATGCCGGCATGCTCGAGGCTCTCGTCGGCGTCCTTGCCGGTGAGGCCGAGCGGTCGCAGGTCGACGAGCGCAAGATGCGTGTCGGTGCCGCCGGCGACGAGATCGGCGCCCCGTTCCTTGAGGCGGTTGGCGAGCATCTGCGCGTTGGCGATGACCGCTTTCGCATAGGCCTTGAACTCGGGCTGGAGCGCTTCGCCGAAGGCGACCGCCTTGGCTGCGATGACGTGCATCAGCGGACCGCCCTGAAGCCCCGGGAAGACAGCTGAGTTGATCTTCTTGGCAATGGCCTCGTCATCGGTCAGCACCATGCCGCCGCGCGGCCCACGCAGAGTCTTGTGCGTGGTCGTGGTGACGACGTGGGCGTGGCCGAACGGCGTGGGGTGCTCGCCCGCTGCGACCAACCCGGCGAAATGCGCCATGTCGACCAGGAACAGCGCGCCGACATCGTCGCAGATCGCGCGGAACCGGGCGAAATCGAAGTGGCGGGGATAGGCCGAGCCGCCGGCGATGATCAGCTTTGGCCGATGTTCCTTCGCCAGGCGCTCGAGCTCGTCGAAGTCGACCAGCTGATCGTCGCGCCGAACTCCATACTGGACGGCGTTGAACCACTTTCCCGACTGCGCCGGCGGGGCGCCGTGGGTCAGGTGCCCGCCGGCGGCGAGGCTCATGCCCATGATAGTGTCGCCCGGCTTCAGTAGCGCCAGCATCACTGCGCCATTGGCCTGCGCGCCGGAATGCGGCTGGACGTTGGCGAACTCACAGCCGAACAATTTCTTCGCCCGCTCGATGGCCAGCGTCTCGACCGCGTCGGACGGAGCGCAGCCCTGATAATAGCGGCGGCCGGGATAGCCTTCGGCATATTTGTTGGTGAGGACCGATCCCTGGGCCTCGAGCACCGCCTTGCTGACGATATTCTCCGACGCGATCAGCTCGATCTGGGTCTGTTCGCGGCGAAGCTCGTCATGGATCGCGCCGTCGACCGCGGGATCGGTCTCGCTCAGCCCGCTGGTGAAGAAGCCGTGGGGGACGCGGTAACCGGCGTCGCGTTCAAGGTCGGCAGCTGTGGCCATCAGGCGTTTTCCCGTGTCGGAGAGGGGTTTGCGAGCTGCTCGACGCGGCGCTGGTGGCGGCCGCCGAGAAATTCCGATGAAAGGAAGGCGGCGACGCAGGCCCTGGCCATTTCGGGGCCGATCAGGCGGGCGCCGAGCGCGATCGCATTGCAGTCGTTGTGCTGGCGCGCGAGCGTGGCTGACAGGGGCTCGGCGACTTGCGCGCAGCGGCACGCCGGATTGCGATTGGCGGCGATGGCAACACCGATCGCTGACCCGCAGACCGTAATCCCGCGCTCGGCCCGTCCGTCCGCCAGCGCCTCCGCCAGTAAGGCACCAAAGCGGGGATAATCGACACTTTCATGGCCTTGGGTTCCAAGGTCGAGCACGTCATGCCCCTGCTCGGTCAGCCATGCCGAAAGCTCGTCCTTGAGGTCGACCCCGGCATGATCGGCGGTGAGTACGATGCGCATGGCGCTTTCCTAGCCTTCGTTTCGTGCCGGCGCTACGGTTCGAAACGCAGCAATTGCAGCGGCCCTCCGCGTGCACGCCTGCGACGAGCCCCCCCCGGGGGGGTGTGTCAGCTTTGTCAACTTCGCCCCTAATCGGCACGTCCGTTCATAGCTGAGCCTGGAGCACATTCGGGGTGCTGTAGGACAGCGGAATTTCAGCGATCGGCCAATGTCGGTTTTCGACCCAAAGCTGCCGTTAGGCTACGTACTCAGCTGGACCTTGGAGAAGATCACGCTCGTCCGCCGTGATGAGCCGAGTATGTCCAGCGTTTCGCGCCCCTCGGTTTTCGTGACGGGGATCATCTCCGCAACGTGAAAAGGAACCAAGCGGCAAATTGACTCATCCACCGCGACGCCGCGATCAAGCACAAGATAGTCTTGGCCCTTGATCCGTTTAATGACGAATGACGTGCGTACGTCCTTGGCGATGATGCGCGAGCCAGTAATCGAGAACTCCCTGCAACCCTGAGCACCATATAACCCCTGCAGGTCGCTCAAACTTGTCTTTGGCTTCGCCGGTGAGCAATTTTGAATTAGAAATGCGCCCCCGACGAGCAGCGCGATTTGGACCGTCTTCATAAGACGCACGTGCCGTACCGCGTGGCGGTCTGCAATGTTCGCTTTCCACCCATTGCGGACATTCGGTCGTGCGGCTTAGGCTGCCAGCCGAATCTCCTCGCGGCCCCAGATCTCGGCCAGCGCGGCGGTGAGCTCATCCATCATCTCGGCGCTGTGGTGCGGGCCCGGGGTGAAGCGCAGGCGCTCGGTGCCGCGCGGGACGGTCGGGAAATTGATCGGTTGGACGTAGAGGCCGTACTCGGCGAGCAGGATGTCGCTGATCTTCTTGGCCTTCACCGGGCAGCCAACCAGCAGCGGCACGATGTGGGTGACGCTCGGCATCAGGGGCAGGCCGGCAGCAGTGAACTTGGCCTTTAGCATCGCCGCCGATTCCTGTTGTGCACGGCGCTCCTCTTCCGAAACTTTGAGGTGGCGCACGCTGGCCAGTGCGCCCGCGACGAGCACCGGTGACAGGCTGGTCGTGAAGATGAACCCCGGCGCATAGGATCGGATGCAGTCGACGATCGTGCGATCGGCCGCGATATAGCCTCCCATCACGCCGAACGCCTTCCCGAGCGTCCCTTCGATGATCGTCAGCCGGTGGGCGACGGCGTCGCGTTCGGAAATCCCGCCGCCGTGCTCACCGTACATTCCGACGGCGTGGACCTCATCGAGGTAGGTCAGCGCATTATATTTGTCGGCAAGGTCGCAGATGGCGGCGATGGGAGCGATGTCGCCGTCCATCGAATAGACGCTTTCGAAGGCGATCAGCTTGGGCGTCTCCGGATCCTCGGCCGCGAGCAGCTCTTCCAAATGCTCAAGGTCATTATGACGGAACACGCGTTTCTCGCAGCCGCTGTTCTTGATGCCCGCGATCATCGAGGCATGGTTGAGCTCGTCCGAGAAGATGACGCATCCGGGAAGCAGCTTGCCGAGCGTCGACAACGCCGCTTCGTTGGAGACGTAGCCGCTGGTAAACAGCAGGGCGCCGCTCTTTCGGTGGAGACTCGCGAGCTCGGCTTCGAGCTCGGTGTGATAATGGGTGTTGCCGCTGATGTTGCGGGTGCCGCCCGACCCAGCGCCGACCTCGTGCAGGGCCTGCTCCATCGCGGCGACCACCGCCGGGTGCTGGCCCATGCAGAGATAGTCGTTCGAGCACCAGACGGTGATCGGCTTGGGGCCGTTGCCGCCGAAGCAGCGCGCATTGGGATAGCTGCCCTTGGTCCGCAGGATGTCGATGAACACGCGATAGCGGCCCTCGTCGTGAAGGCGCTCAATCGCGGATTTGAAGATGCGGTCGTAGTCCAAGGCGAGCTCTCTTGGCGCCCTTTAGCTTCCGCCCTCGGGCAATTCCATTGCGAACGACTCGCAATTTGCCGTCAGAGCGTGCGGACCTCGCCGATGCCGAAACGGGCCAGGCTCGCGAGCGACGGCATGCGCCCCGCCGAGGTGAACAGCATCAGTCCCTCGGACGGAGCGGCGGGCCACGCCTGCTCACGCGTCAGCCAGGCGATCCTGCGGGCGATGCCCGGCCCGCCGTCCACATAAGCAACGTGCGCGAAGGCGGCGCGCAGCTCCTCGTCGAGCAGAGGGAAGTGGGTGCAAGCGAGGACGATGGTGTCAATTCGGTCGCCGCCGGGCTGGTCGAACAATGGTTGGGCCGCCGCGCGGACGGCATCGACGTCGATCTCTTCTCCGCCAAGCTTGGCCTCGGCCAGCTCAACCAGTTCGGGGGAGCCGTGGCGGATGATCGTGCAGTCGGCGGCGAATTTCGCGGCAAGATCGTCGACATAGGGCTGGCGCACGGTCGCTTCGGTGCCGAGGACGCCGATCACCCGGCTTTTTGACATCTCGGCGGCCGGCTTGATTGCCGGAACGGTGCCGACCACGGGAAGGTCGAGCGCTGAACGGACATGCTCAAGCGCGATTGTCGAGGCGGTGTTGCAGGCGATCACCGCGAGCCGCGGATGGAAACGCTCGACCAGCCGGCCGAGAAGGGCAGGGACGCGGCTTGCAATCTCCGCTTCGCTGCGCTTGCCGTAGGGGAAACCGGCGCTATCGGCGGCGTAGACGACAGGGGCATTCGGCAGCAGCTTCAGCGTCGGCTCGAGCACCGACAGTCCGCCGACTCCGGAATCGAAGAAGAGGATGGGGGCCGAGGGGTCCATGGCTCGTCATTGCGAGGAGCGCAGCGACGAAGCAATCCAGTTTGCGCCGCTGGATTGCTTCGCTCGGCTCGCAATGACGAAAGTTTGTGTTACGAACCGCCCATGACCCGCGAGACGCTCTTCGCCTTGGCGCTCGGATATTTGCTCGGGTCGATCCCGTTCGGCCTGCTGCTGACGCGGCTGTCAGGGAAGGGCGACATCCGCGCCGTCGGCTCGGGCAATATCGGCGCGACCAATGTGCTCAGGACCGGAAACCGTTGGCTTGCCGGGCTGACTTTGATCCTTGACTGCCTGAAGGCGACCGCCGCGATCCTGCTGGCAAAGCGCCTGTTCGGTGACGAGAGCGCGGCTTCTGCCGCGACCGGCGCGATGGTCGGTCACCTCTATCCCGTCTGGCTGAGGTTCCGCGGGGGCAAGGGTGCCGCCACTTTGTTGGGCGTCCTGATCGGTCTGCCATTGTGGGCAGCCGCCTCGGTCTATGCCGCCGTCTGGCTTCTTCTGCTGCTGACGTTCCGAATCTCGTCGGTCGCAGGCATGGCGGCGGCGATCAGTGCGCCGATCATGGCCCTGGTCCTGCACTCTTCTTATTTTCCAATGCTGCTCGGTTTCGCGGTGCTGGTGCTGTGGAAGCACCGGGAGAACATCGCCCGCCTGACGAAAGGAACCGAGCCACGAATAGGAACCACGACCTCGTCGACAGCCTGAGGCTGCTGCGCACGCCGGGCATTGGGCCCGTCACCTATCGCCAGCTGATCGCTCGCTTCGGGACACCCACTGCCGCGCTTGCGGCCGTGCCCGACCTCGCTCGGCGCGGCGGCGGCAAGGCGCCCGCGGTGCGCACCCGCGATGACGCGGAGCGCGAAATCGCCAAGGTCGAGAAGCTCGGGGCGAAATGGCTGGCGCTTGGGCAGGGGCTCTATCCCCGGCTGCTGGCCGAGCTCGAGGATGCGCCGCCACTGCTAATCGCGAAAGGCAATCTCAACCTCCTCGACCGGCAGGCGGTGGCGATCGTCGGCGCCCGAAATGCTTCCGCGGCGGCTTGCCGCTTTGCGCGCGGGCTCGCTCACGACCTCGGGCAGCATGACCTCGTTGTCGTCTCCGGCCTGGCGAGGGGGATCGACAGCGCGGCCCATGACGGCTCGATCGGCAGCGGGACGATTGGCGTCATCGCGGGCGGAATCGACGTATATTATCCACCCGAGAATGAGGAGCGACAGAAGGCGCTCTACGACGGCGGGTTGGTGCTGGCCGAGATGCCCCCTGGGACCGAGCCTCGAGCCCGTCACTTCCCCTACCGCAACCGAATCATCGCCGGAATGAGCAGCGGCACGGTCGTGGTCGAGGCCGCGCCGCGGTCGGGCTCGCTGATCACTGCGCGGCTTGCAGCCGAGGCCGGCCGCGAAGTCATGGCCGTTCCCGGTTCTCCGCTCGATCCGCGCGCCCAAGGCTGCAACCAGCTGATCCGCGACGGGGCGACGCTGGTTCAAAACGCCGCCGATGTGGTGGAGGCAATCCGGCCATTTGCGAGCCAGGTGCGTTCGCCGCCGGCGCCGTTCGAGCCGCCGCTCGAAGAATTGAACGGCGATTCTGATGCATTCGCGGTGATCGAGGAGCTGCTCGGTCCTTCGCCTGTCCCTGTTGACGAGATCATTCGACTCTTCGCCGCACCGCCGGGCGCGGTGCAAATGGCACTCCTCGAGTTGGACCTTGCCGGCCGGCTCGAACGGCACGCGGGCGGCAAGGTGAGCTTGCGCCCCGCTTGACGAGACGAATCCCGCCACCCCACCTTACGCGTATGCGTGAGGACAATTTGTGAAGCTGGTCGTCGTCGAATCGCCGGCCAAGGCGAAGACCATCGAGAAATATCTGGGAGCCGGGCACCGGGTGCTCGCTTCTTTCGGGCACGTGCGCGATTTGCCGCCCAAGGACGGGTCGGTCGATCCGGATGACCATTTCGCGATGCAGTGGCAGGTCTCGCCCGACCGCGCGCGGCAGCTCAAGGCAATCACTGACGAGGCCAGGAAGGCCGACACGCTGATTCTGGCGACCGACCCCGACCGCGAGGGCGAGGCGATTAGCTGGCACGTCCAGGAGGTGCTTCGCCAGAAAAAGGCGCTTCCGGCCAAGGTCCAGCGCGTGACCTTCAACGCCATCACCAATTCGGCCGTGACCGAGGCGATGAAGAGGCCGCGCGAGCTCGATGAGGATCTCATCGACGCCTACCGGGCGCGGCGCGCGCTCGATTATCTGGTCGGATTCACGCTCTCGCCGATCCTGTGGCGCAAGTTGCCCGGCGCCAAGTCGGCGGGGCGCGTGCAGTCGGTGGCGCTGCGCCTGATCGTCGACCGCGAACGCGAGATCGAGATCTTCAAGCCGCAGGAATATTGGCAGGTCAGCGCGACCTTCGAGGCTGATGGCCAGCAGTTTACGGGGAGGCTTGTCCAGCTCGACGGCAAGAAGATCGAACGGCTGACGATCGGTAATCGCGGCGACGCTGACGCCGCTAAAGCCGTGGTAGAGGCGGGGCGGTTCACTGTGGCCTCGGTCGAGACCAAGCCTTTCGCCAAGAACCCGCCGCCGCCCTTCACGACCTCGACCTTGCAGCAGGAAGCGGCGCGCAAGCTCGGCTTCTCGGCCAGCCATACGATGCGGGTCGCCCAGTCGCTCTACGAGGACGGCCTCATCACCTATATGCGGACCGACGGCGTTGACATGGCGCCCGAGGCGATCAGCGCCGCGCGCCGGGCGATCGCAACCCGTTACGACGCTGGGTTCGTTCCGGACAAGCCGCGCCAATATCAGAGCAATATCAAGAACGCGCAGGAAGCGCACGAGGCGATCCGGCCGACCGACTTCGATCGGCCGCGAGCGGCGTCGGGCGATCATGCGCGCCTGTATGAGCTTGTTTACAACCGTGCGCTCGCCAGTCAGATGGCATCGGGGCGGCTCGAGCGGACGACGGTCGAACTGGTCGACGGCGCGGGCCGGGCGGTGCTGCGCGCGACCGGCCAGGTCGTGCTCTTCCAAGGCTTCA
>JAXDPR010000307.1:0-4603 GCA_034668265.1 Sphingomonadales bacterium | reverse complement strand
CAGCGCGCTCGGCGGAACGCCCGTCCAGGCGCAGGGCAGCTACTCGCCCTATGACGAGAGCCCGGCGACCGCGCTTGCGCGCTACGTCCGCACGCTCGCGTCGGACCCAACCGATTTTCAGTCGCTGATCGGCGCCGGCAAGGCCGCGCTCGAGCTCGGCGACGCGCAGGCGGCCGGCGGTTTCTTCGCCCGCGCCGACGAAGCCAATCCGCGCAGCCCGCTTCCCCAGGCCGGAATGGGCGCGGTCGCGGTTGCCAACGGCGACCCGCAGGGGGCGCTGCCCTATTTCCAGCGCGCGCAGCAGCTGGGAGAGCCAGTTGCGGCCTTCGCATGCGACCGCGGGCTCGCCTATGACCTGCTCGGCCAGCAGGCCAAGGCGCAGGCCGATTACCGGATTGCCCTTGGCGGCCGCGATGGCGAAGAGGCCCGCCGCCGTCTTGCGCTCAGCCTGGCGATCAGCGGCGACCGCAATGGAGCGCTGCAGACGCTGGCGCCGCTTGCGGCCCGCGGCGATGCCGGCGTTCCGCGAGTGCGCGCCTTCATATTCGCGCTGACTGGCGACAGTGGAGCGGCGATGAACGCGATCAATGCCGCGATGCCGGGCAGCTGGTCGCGGGTTGCGCCGTTCGTCCAGCGCTTGCCATCACTTTCCGCCGGGCAGCGGGCTGCGGCGGTCAACCTTGGAATCTTCCCCGATAATGGGCAGCCCGCCTACGCGGCCACTGCGCCATCGGGACCGTCTGCCGACCGGCTCGCCGATCTGGAGGCGCTGCTGCGCGTCGGCCCGGCACCGCAGTCTAGCCAACCGCCTATGGTCCGGCCGACGGTTCAAGCACCTGCCCGCCCGGTGCAGGTCGCTTATTCCCGCCCGCCTGCGTCCGCTTCGAGCTTCCAGCCAAAGATCTGGCTGCAGCTCGCCAGCGGCTCCGACGACGCGGCGCTGTCCAGCCAGTTCGAGCGGTTGAGATCGAAGAACCCCGACCTGTTCGACGGGCTCACACCGTTCGTCGCGCGGAATGCCGGCGGAGCGCGGCTGTTGGTCGGGCCGTTCCGCGGCCGGTCCGACGCCGCGATCCTCGCCGAGGATTTCACGTCGGTCGGGATCGCCGCCTCGAATTTCACCAATTCCCAAGCCGACAGGATTGCGCCACTTGCCGCGCAATGAGACTTCCGCCGCTCGTCGCTGCCAGCCCGTCCAGATCGCGCGGACGGCTTCACCCCGAGGACAGTAGCGGACCGCGCGACCCGCGTGACATCTTTCAGCGCGACCGCGACCGATTGATCCACTCGATCGCTCTCCGTCGCCTGCGCCACAAGACCCAGGTGTTCGTCGCGCCCGACGGCGACCATTATCGCGTCCGGCTCACCCACAGCCTTGAAGTCGCGCAGGTCGGGCGGACGATCGCCCGCGCGCTCGGCCTCAACGAGGATTTGACCGAGGCCCTGTGCCTTGCCCACGATCTCGGCCATCCGCCATTCGGTCACGCGGGCGAGGATGCGCTCGACGCGGCCCTCGCCGAGGCCGGCGGTTTCGACCACAATGCCCACACCATCCGCATCGTGACGCGGCTCGAAACGCCTTATCCGGACTTCGACGGCCTCAATTTGAGCTGGGAAGCACTGGAGGGCCTCGCCAAGCACAACGGCCCCGTCGCCACGCCGTCCTGGGCAATGGCCGAGGCCGATGGCGAATGGGATCTGGAGCTCGGCAGCTGGCCGGGCCTCGAAGCGCAGGTCGCGGCGATTTCCGACGATATTGCGTACGACAATCATGACATCGACGATGGCCTTCGCGCCGGTCTCCTCGACATTGACGAGCTCATCGAGCTGCCATTGATCCGGCGCCTGTGGGCCGCGGTCGATCGGCGGCATCCGGGCCTCTCGCCGGAGAAGAGGCAGCGAGCGCTGGTGCGCGACATGATTGGCCTCATGGTCGGCGATGTCCTTGCCGAGACACAGCGGCGCGTGCGCGAAGCCGGTGCAGAGACGATCGACGAGGTGCGCTCCGCCGGTGAGCCGCTTGCCTGCTTCTCCATTGCCCTTGAGGCCGAGGAGCGCGAGCTCAAGCATTTCCTCTACACACGCCTTTATGACCTGGCCGACCTCAAGCCGGTCAGGACTGAAGCCGAGCGCGTCGTCGCCGGCCTCGCCGTGGCTTACCGCGCGAATCCCACGCTGCTGCCGGCAACCTGGCAGCGGGGCGGGGACGAGCTCCAGCAGCTCCGCACCATCGGCGACTTCATCGCCGGGATGACCGACCGCTTTGCAATTGCCCGTCACGAGGAATTGGTCGGCCCAGTGAACCTGCCAGCGAGCCGCTTTTAAGGTTATGATCACTGCCTGACCCATTGAAGAGGTTGAATTTTCTTAACTCCTCGGAGCTATCCCTCCATGCCATGGGGTTCGGACGGGAAATCAGGCGATCTGGCGCAGGAATTGCGCTGCTGGTCACAGCGGCGGTCGGCACGGCGGAGCCGGCCGAACCGCTGACCGTCACGCGGCTCGCGGATTCCGAGAGCAAGCTTTTGATCTCCATTGCCTCTGGGGATATCGGCAATCCGGTCATCGGCGCCGATGATTTCAGCCGGGCGGTCAGCGATGCGGTTCGAAACCAGCAGCAGTCGATCGCGGCCCAATGCCAGTCAGCGAACCGCGCCACCGGCCCGATCGCCGCGCGCTGGGCGTGGGAAGCCAGCTGCCGCTATCGAAGGTACTGAAGGCGCTTAGTCGACCGGCTTGTTGAGGCCGGCCCACAGCGCGACTGGGCCGCTGACGATCGTCGGAGCGTCGATCCGCTGCTGGCCGAGCATGATGGCTCCCGTGAAGCCCATGAGGAACCAAACGGCTATCGCACCGAGGATGTACGGTTTCATCGATTTTCCTCCCAGCTCGATTCCGGGCCGGAAATAGGCTGAAACCCTTACCAACCGGTGTCGAAGGCGGATTTCCATCCCGATACGTGACGCGCCGCGCTTGCTGCGCTAGACGCGCCGCTTTCCAGCATTGGTGGACGCGACTTGAGCCTCTACGCCCAATATGCCGCGCTCCTTGACGGAGTGCTCGACGACCTCGTTGCCGAGGGCGCCTTGCCGGCAGACCTCGACCGCAGACAAGTGACGGTCGAGCCGCCGCGCGACCCGGCGCATGGCGACCTGGCGACCAACGCGGCGATGGTGCTGGCCAAGGCGGCAGGGACCAACCCTCGCGCGCTGGCCGATCTTGTTCGGCCCAAACTTGAGGCACTGCCCCCGGTCACCTCGGTCGAGATCGCTGGGCCGGGCTTCCTCAACTTGCGGCTGACGCCGGACGCGTGGCGCGATGAGCTGAGGACGATCCTCCGCGAAGGCGACGCCTACGGAACCTCGACGGTTGGCAAGAACGAGCGGGTCAATGTCGAATATGTCTCGGCCAACCCGACCGGGCCTCTGCACATGGGCCATTGCCGCGGCGCTGTCGTGGGAGACAGTCTTGCACGTGTACTCGAGGCCGCCGGCTTCCGCGTGACCAAGGAATATTATGTCAACGACGCCGGCGCCCAGGTCGACACGCTCGCAAGGTCGGTAAACCTGCGCTACCGCGAGGCTCTGGGCGAGGACATCGGCGAGATTCCCGAGGGCATGTACCCGGGCGCGTACCTCCAGCCCGTCGGCGCGATCCTCGCCGCCGAATATGGCGATGACTATGTCGACAAGCCGGAGGCCCAGTGGCTGCCGATTTTCCGCCATACGGCGATCGAGGCGATGCTCGACCTCATTCGCTACGACCTCGGCTTGCTCGACATCCACCACGACCTCTTCTCGTCGGAAGCCGAGGTGCAGGAGAGCGGCGCGGTCACGGAGGCGATGGAAGTGCTTCGTGGCAAGGGGCTGGTCTATGTAGGGACGCTCGAACGGCCCAAGAGCCTCGACCCGCACGACGAGTGGGAGCCGGTCGAGCTGACGTTGTTCCGCTCGAGCCAATTCGGTGACGACCAGGACCGCCCGATGAAGAAGTCGGACGGCAGCTGGACCTATTTCGGATCGGACGCTGCCTACCACTGGCAGAAAGCGAAGAAGGCCGATCACCTCGTCAACATCTGGGGCGCGGACCATGCCGGGACGGTCAAGCGCGTCCAGGCCGCGGTGAAGGCGCTGACCGACGGCCGCGTCGATCTCGACGTCAAGCTGGTGCAGATGGTGCGGCTGTTCCGCGCCGGCGAGCCGGTCAAGATGAGCAAGCGCGCGGGCGATTTCGTGACGCTCGCCGAGGTGGTCGAGGAGGTCGGGCGCGATGTCGTCCGCTTCATGATGCTGACCCGTCGGGCCGACGCGCCGCTCGACTTCGACTTCATGAAGGTGGTCGAGGCGTCGAAAGACAATCCGGTATTCTACGTCCAATATGCCCATGCGCGGATCAGCTCGCTGAAGCGCAAGGCGGCGGATGCGGGCGTCGACCTCGCGACCGGCGCAGACCTGTCGCTGCTCGACGAGGAAGAACTGGGGCTGGTCAAGCGCGCGGCCCAATATCCGCGCACCGTCGAAAGCGCGGCGATGGCCCACGAGCCGCACCGGATTGCTTTCTACCTCTATGACCTCGCGGCCGAATTCCACGCGCTCTGGAACCG